>CATZIM010000027.1 GCA_958420075.1 uncultured Clostridia bacterium
TACTGCCTATCGAAAACAGCTCTGCAGGCTCTGTGACAGAAGTTTATGACCAGATGATGCGTCATAAATTCCATATCGTCAGAAGTCTGAAACTCCACATTAATCATGCGCTGTTGGGAAAACACGGCGCAGATTTCTCCAACGTCAAAGAAATTATTTCCCACGAACAGGCTTTGAGCCAGTGCAGTGAATTTTTAAAATCCCTGCCTCATGTGAAAGTGACTGTATTTGAAAATACAGCTACAGCTGCAAAATATGTGGCAGAATGTGATCGGGATGATATTGCAGCCATCTCTTCTCCTGAATGTGCAAAACTCTATGGCTTGCAGGTGATGAAAAACGACATCCAGAACAACCAGAACAACTACACACGCTTCATCTGTATCGCAAAAGATATGGAAATTTATGCCGGTTCCAATAAAATCAGCCTGATGCTGTCTGTTTCCCACCATCCTGGTTCTCTGTATCGGATGCTGGGGAAAATTGCGGCAAAAGGCATCAATTTGTCCAAACTGGAAAGCAGACCCATTCCCGGAAAAGACTTTGAATTCCGTTTCTATTTCGATATGGAAGCTTCTGTCTATTCCAAAGACGTTATTACGCTCTTGAAAGACATGGAATTTTCCGCAGAGCAGTTCTCATTCCTTGGCTGCTATTCCGAAATCGTTTAAGGAGGCATTGTAAATGAAAGTATTGGTTATCAACGGTCCCAATCTGAATATGCTGGGGATTCGTGAAAAGAATATTTATGGTACAGAAACCTATATGGATCTGAAGAATATGATTCATGACTATTGCCAGAAGGAAGGCATCGAGGTGGATATTTTCCAGTCCAACCATGAGGGTGCGCTGGTGGATCATATCCAGACAGCTTACTTCAATGGAACCGACGCCATTGTCATCAATCCGGCGGCGTACACCCATACCAGTGTGGCAATATTAGACGCTTTGAAAGCAGTGAATCTGCCAGCGGTTGAAGTGCATCTGTCTGATGTGAAAAGCAGAGAGGATTTCCGCCAGATTTCTTATGCAGGGATGGCTTGCGAAAAGACCATCATTGGCAAGGGATTTCAGGGGTATATCGAAGCGCTGGCATATTTAAAAGATAAATATCAGAAATAATATTCAAGCATTACAAAAGATAGATGCGAAAGCATCGGAATTTACGGAAGGGAGAGATGTTATGATTTCTCAGAAAATGAAGCAGATGGTAGAACAGAGTGCGGCCATGAGTGCCATGTTTACAGAAGGCAAACGATTGGCAGCTATTTATGGAGCAGAAAACGTATATGACTTTGGCATTGGCAATCCCAATGTAAAAGCACCTGCATCTGTCAATGCAACCGCCATTGAAATTTTGCAGAATATGGATTCTTTGAAGATACATAGTTATACAGACAGCAGTGGTATCCCTTCTGCAAGAAAAGCCATTGCGGAAAGTTTGAATCGCCGTTTTGGTACAAATTATGACGAAAGCAATCTGGTCATGACCGTTGGGGCGGCCGGAGGGCTGAATGTAATTTTGAAAGTCCTTTTGGATGCAGGGGATGAAGTGCTGACTTTTGCCCCTTACTTTGGAGAATATGACAATTATGTGATGAATGTGGGCGGCGTACTCCACCCGGTTCCACCCAATCCGCCGGATTTTCTGCCGGATGTAGATGCCTTGTCTGCCTACATCACAGCGAAAACAAAGGCAATCATCATCAACTCTCCTAACAATCCCACTGGGGTTATTTATGACGCGGAAACTCTTGAGAAGATTGCGGCGGTTTTGCGACAGAAAGCTGCGGAATACGGTACCGACATTTATATCATTGCCGATGAACCATACAGGGAGTTGGCTTATGATGGCGTAGAAGTGCCTTATATCCCCAATTTCTATGAAAATACTATCGTGGCATACTCTTTCTCCAAATCTCTGTCATTGCCGGGGGATCGTATCGGATATCTGGTCATTCCCTCCACTGTATCGGATTTTGTGGAAGTTTCCATGGGGGCTGCTATTGCAAACCGTGTTTTGGGCTTTGTCAACGCACCTGCGTTGCAGCAGATGGTGGTGGCAAAATGCTGTGAGGAAACCACAGATGTGGCGTTTTACAATGCAAACAGAGAAGTGCTGTATAATGCTTTGCAGGAATACGGCTATACCTGTGCGAAACCCCAGGGGGCATTTTATCTGTTTGTGAAGGCTTTGGAGGACGATGACAAGGCTTTCTGCGAAAAGGCGAAAGAATACCGTTTGCTGGTGACACCGGGAAGCGCCTTTGGCTGCAAAGGATATGTGCGGATTTCCTATTGCGTGTCACGGGAAACCATTGAAAATTCCCTGCCGTCATTTAAGGCATTGGCAGAATCCTATAAAAAATAAAAATCATTTTTGTGAAAGATACTGTTTTCGGACAGTATCTTTTTTTGTGCAAAAGGAAGGCGGGGGCGTTTCTGTTTTCGTTTTGAAGGGGTTTTTTGCCATCAGTGGAGGCTGGTGGTGGGTGGAGCGGCCCAAATGGGGTGGAGGAAGGAAAAATGTGGTAACGGTGGAAGGCGAATATGTGAAAAAACCTTGAAAAATCGGCATTTTCTGAAGAAAAAAAGAAGAAAAAAAGAGGCCGTAGGACTTGTTTTTTTATGACGGTTATATTACAATGTGGTTAGTAGTGGCGAAAAGTGGCTGAAAAGGGAGCAAAATTTGCGAATTGGCATAGTGAAGGGTGAAAGGTGGTGAGACAAGATGTTCATGGGGGAATACCAGCATTCCATTGATGCAAAAGGAAGATTGATCGTACCTGCCAAGTTCCGTGACGGACTGGGCGAACATTTTGTGGTCACCAAAGGCCTGGATAACTGCCTGTTTGCTTATCCTCAGGAAGAATGGAAGATCTTTGAGGAAAAACTCAAACAGCTTCCTCTGACCAGCACCGGTGCCAGAAAGTTTGTCCGCTTTTTCTTCGCGGGAGCTGTGGAATGTGATCTGGATAACCAGGGGCGTATCATTCTTCCTTCCAATCTGCGGGAATATGCCGGACTGAAAAAAGACATCGTTTCCATCGGTGTCAACAACCGTATTGAAATTTGGAACAAGGAAAATTGGAAAGAATATAACGAAGAAGAAAATTTCATCAGCAACGATCTGGCTTTTGAAATGGAAAATCTGGGCATTTGATGCGGCAGAAAAAAAGGAGTGTTATTATTGGAATTTCATCATGTTTCCGTTCTGCTGCAGGAATGTATCGACGGACTTTGTATTCGACCTGACGGCATTTATGTAGACGGTACCACTGGCGGCGGCGGTCATTCGCTGGAAATCGCAAAGCGGATCACCACCGGCAGACTGATCTGTATCGATCAGGATCTCAATGCCCATGCGGCTGCAAAAGAGCGACTGAAAGATCATTTGGACAAGATCACTTTTGTACATGACAATTTTGGAAATATCGGTTCTATATTGGACGAGCTTGGTATTGACCGTATTGATGGCATGCTTATGGATATTGGCGTATCTTCTCATCAGCTGGATGAGGCGGAACGTGGTTTCTCCTATCAGCAGGACGCGCCTTTGGACATGCGTATGGATGCCACAAAGCCTTTCAGCGCTTGTGATGTGGTCAATACATACAGCGAAGCCGATTTGGATCGCATCATTTTTACTTATGGTGAAGAACGTTGGGCAAAACGCATTGCGCAGTTTATTGTGGCAGAGCGTGCTAACGAGCCCATCGAAACCACCGGAGAACTGGTGGATGTCATCAAAAAAGCTGTGCCAAAGGGTGCCAGAAAAGACGGCCCCCATCCGGCAAAGCGTACGTTTCAGGCAATTCGTATTGAAGTCAATGGAGAACTGGATGTGCTGGAGAGAGCCATCGACCAGGCGGCGCACCGCTTGACAGAAGGCGGCAGACTCTGCATCATTACATTCCATTCTCTGGAAGACCGTATTGTAAAAGAAGCATATCGCAGACAGGAAAATCCCTGCATCTGTCCGCCGCAGTTTCCTGTTTGTGTCTGCGGGCGGAAACCTGTTGGCAAGGTGATTACAAGAAAACCAATTGTGCCATCCAAAGAGGAACTGGCAGAAAACCATCGCTCCAGAAGTGCGAAACTGCGTATTTTGGAAGGATTGGGAGAATAAAAAACAGAGGTGTCGGCTATGGCAGCAAAACCGGGAAAAGAGAATAAAAGAAATGCCTACAAAGGCTCTTACTATACATATGGCAACGTAGCATATGAACTGCAGCCGGATTATGCACCCTATTACGAAGACGATAAGAAACAGCAGGAAGCCAAAGAGGCGATTCGGCAGGCAGCGGCGGAACGCAGAGAAAACCGCGTGCATGCGGCACATGTCTGCATGGTTATGCTGCTGATCTTTGCGGGATGCATCGCTATTATGGGCGCAACGGTTATCGTAAAAAATCAAGAGGTGCAGATTCGAGAAAAGAAAGACGAGCTGGCAACGCTGAAATCGCAGAACGCGATTTTAGAAGCGGAACTTGCGGAACAGATAGATCTGGAATACATCAAGCAGGAAGCCATCAATCGACTGGGGATGGCAGAACCGCAGCCTTATCAGATTGTATATATTGATGTTCCAAAAGACAGCTATACCATTCAGTATGCAGCTGATGAAGTGGTGGAGGAGGAACCTTCCTTCATTGCATCCATATTGAATTTATTTAAAAAGGATTGATGTAAATGAGAAAATCTAACGGGGGAATAAAGGCAAATGGAAGATTTGCTTTTATTCTCTTTGCCTTTTTTGCGGCATTTGCGCTCATGCTTGGCAGAGTGCTGTATATGAAAGTTGTTCATGGCGCGGAGTATGAAGCGGCGGCAAAGAACCAGCAGATCAACCGCTATGACATTACCATCCCGCCCAACAGAGGCAGTATTTTGGACCGGAACAATCAGGTTCTTGCCATCAGTACCACCGTGTATAACGTGGCACTGGACTCTTTGCAGCTGGCAGAGGTGGCAGAACAGTATCCTGAAGAACAGGAAAAGACATTGACAACCCTTTGCGAATATTTCCCGGAACTGGATTACAACACATTGAAACAGTATGTGACTGTAAATCCGGAAACAGGGGAACTTTACATGAACAACCACTGGAAGTATCTGGTGAAGGGCATTGAGCGCAGTGTGAAAGAAGAACTGGAAGCTATGAACCTCAAAGGCGTCTACTTTGAAAAAAGCAGTCAGCGCTCTTATCCGTTGAACAGCTCCGCCTGCCATCTGGTTGGTTTTACCCGTGGTGATGCCCAGTGGGGACTGGAAGGATATTACAACAGCTATATGGAAGGAACACCAGGCCGCTCCTTTATCCTTTACAATGGCGCAGATTCCGTTGTCCATCAGGATTATGACGCAAAAGATGGGGATACCATTATCACCACCATCGACTATAATATCCAGAAGATTGCGGAAGAAGTGGTAGCGGAAACAGCAGCAGAATGGCCCGCGAAAAACGTGGCAGCTATGGTTATGGACCCCTATACCGGTGAAATATATGCCATGGCGGAATCCCATTCCTTCGATTTGAATAATCCAAATGAAATTCCCGAATGGGAAACAGATACCAAATATACAGAAAACTGGGATCAGCTCAGCAGTGAAGAACAGCTGGAATACCTGAATACCATGTGGAAAAACTTCTGTGTCAGCGATACCTATGAACCTGGGTCTATTTTCAAACCCATGCTGGTAGCAGCTGCGCTGGAGGAAGGTGTTATTACGCCAAACTCCACTTTCCAGTGTAATGGGTATACAGATATCGGTGGCTACCGGATCAAATGTCACTTGGTGAGTGGTCACGGAAATATCAATGTAGAACAGATTATGGCGCAGTCCTGTAACATGGGCGTTATCCAGATTGCAAATCTGCTGGGCGCAGATAAATTCTATGAATACCAGAGAGAATTTGGTTTCGGTGATTATACTGGCATTGACCTGCCCGGGGAAGCAGCTGGTCAGCTCCATAGCAAAGAAAGTATTGGCCCTACAGAATTGGCAACCATGTCCTTCGGTCAGACATTCAACTGCACCAGCATTCAGGTCATTGCAGCATTCTCTTCTTTGATCAACGGAGGTAATCTGGTGAAACCCCATGTGGTATCTCAGATTGTGGATGCCGATGGCAATGTGGTGCTGGAAAATGATACAGAAGTGGTACGTCGTGTTATTTCTGAAAAAACATCTGCATATATGCGGACAGCGCTGAAAGCTACTGTAGAAAATGGTCTGGCAAAGAAACTGGAAATCGATGGTTATTCCATCGGCTGTAAAACAGGTACTGCACAGCAGGGTTCCCGTGAAACAAATGATTTGTGGACACTGAGTAACATGTCTTACTTCCCTGCGGAAAATCCGAAATATATCGTATTTACTGTTATCAATCAGCCCAGTGATTATGTGGAAGGTGTGCAGACACCTACACCCATGACCAAAAAACTCATCGAAGGCATCATCAAATACGACAACCTGGAACCTACACAGCCTGTAGAAGATGAAGCAAATCTGTCTCAGAATAAAACAGTGACGGTTGCTGATTATACAGATAGTGTCATCTTTGATGTTATCGGTGATTTGGATGCAAAAGAACTGACTTATAAAGTAGTGGGCAACGGCAATACCGTTGTAAATCAGGTGCCGAAAGGCGGAACCACTGTGGATGTAGGCAGTGAAGTCATCCTATATGTGCAGCGTTCCGAAGAAGATACTGGTACCGTTAGTGTGCCGAACGTCGTTGGCAAAAACTATGAACAGGCAGAAACCACGCTGACAAATGCAGGCTTTACTGTGGCATTTGAAGGGGATCAATCGGGAACTGTCACCGCACAGGACCCTAAGTATGGTGTATCTGTAGCCAAGGGAAGCGAAGTTATGCTGACCCTTGAAATTCCAGAAGAAACAGATACATCTACAGATACAACGGGTACGCAGACGACGCAATAACCAAACCCAAAGAAAACGCATAGACTCCTTGCTTTTTCCATATATTTGCTAATAAGGACATTGGAAAAGGCAGGGAGTTTTCTATGGAAAGACCAACGGTCGGTGAAAAACGCCGGCTTTTGATTTATCTGTGTTGTTGTATGCTGGCGTTTCTGGTACTGGTAGGGCGGCTGGTTTATATCGAAGTGTTTCGAGCCCCTCAGTGGCAGGAAATGGCTTATGAACAGCAGACCAGAGATCGCTTAATCACTGCAAAACGTGGCGATATTCTGGATAGAAACGGCGTCGGCATTGCCGAAACCCAGACAGTGTCGGCAGTCAGTGTTGTTCCGGCAGAAGTGAAAGAAAAAGAAGAAACAGCAAAGTTTCTGGCTGATACACTGGAATTGGATTATGACGATGTGCTGGAAAAAGTCCAGCAGAAAGTGGCACTGGTGCGGATTCAGTCAAAAGTGGATACGGAAACGGCGCAGGCAATCCGGCAGGCAGATCTGCCAGGGGTAAAAGTGGACGAAGATGTCCAGCGGATCTATCCTTTTGGGGAATTGGCTGCCCAGGTGGTTGGTTTTGTAGGCAAAGATAATCAGGGCATCATTGGACTGGAAGCAAAGTATGATGATGTGCTGGAAGGGGAGCAGGGGAAGATATTGACCCTGACAGATGCCAAGGGCCATGAACTGACAGACGAACAGGAACGGATTCCGCCAGTGGATGGTGGAAATCTGGTGACGACGCTGGATGTGACCATACAGCAGTATGCGGAACAGACACTGGCAAAAACAGTGGAATCCAAGCAGGCGAAAAAAGGCTCTCTCATTGTGATGAATCCACAAAACGGGGAGATTTATGCTATGGCGAATTATCCCTCTTTTGACTTGAATGAACCTTTTACCATCAATGACCCAGAATTGGCAGCGGTGTGGGAAGGGCTTTCTTCCCAAGAGCAGAGTGACGCCCTCAATACCATGTGGCGCAATTCTGCCATCAACGATACATATGAACCGGGGAGTATTTTTAAAATCATTACTTCCGTGGCAGGTCTGGAAGAAGGCGTGGTGACACCGGAATCCACTTTTTACTGCCCGGGGTATCATGTAGCGGGGGATCGGCAGATCAAATGCTGGCGGTATCCCAGAACCCATGGTTCAGAAACATTTGCCGAAGGGGTACAGAATTCCTGTAACCCAGTGTTTATGGAAATTGCGGAGCGACTGGGCGCGGAAACCTTTCTGGATTATGTGGAAAAACTGGGTTTCCGGGAAAAAACAGGCATTGATCTGGCTGGGGAAGCTACGGGCATTATCCATGAACTGAAAAACGTAGGTCCGGTGGAGCTTGCTACCATGTCTTTCGGACAGTCTTTCCAGATTACACCTCTGCAATTGATGCGGGCTGTTTCCGCGGCAGTAAACGGCGGCTATCTGGTAACGCCTCATATTGGCTACGGCATTGCCGATGAAAATGGCAATTTGACAGAAACATTTTCCTATGAAAAAGGGGAACAGGTGCTTTCCAAGGAAACTTCTGAAACCATGAAAACCATATTGGAAAGTGTTGTGGCAGAAGGCACCGCCACCAAGGCGGCAGTGGAAGGCTACCGCATTGGCGGCAAAACAGCCACATCAGAAAAACTCCCCCGCAGAAGTGGAAAGTATATTGCTTCTTTCATGACATTTGCACCGGCAAATGATCCGCAGGTCATGGTGTTCCTGATGATTGATGAGCCTCAAGGCGTATATTACGGCGGTACCGTAGGCGGTCCTGCCATGCAGGAAATGCTGCAGAATATCCTGCCTTATCTGGGCATTCCCAAAGAAGGAGAAATATCAGAGGATGCTGTGGTAGTTGTGCCGGATGTAACGGGAATGACCATGGCAGAAGCGAAGAACGCCCTTTGGCAGGCAGGTTTGACAGCCCAGACGGATGAGGGGGAACCTGTGGTTTCTCAGCTCCCGCCCGCAGGACAGGAAGTCAACCGGGGGACAAAAGTTCTGCTCTACGGGACATAAAGAAAAAAGCGAATAAAAATGCGGAAGAATCGAAAAAAAATCATTCTTTTTCCGTTCCTTCCAGTTTTTTATGATATAATAAACAGATGCGAAAAAAAGCAACACCCAAAGGAGGAAAATACAGTGTTATTGCAAAAACTGTTAGAGGGTATTCCTTATAAAATGTTACAGGGAACCGATCAGGCAGAAATCAAAATGCCCGTTTACGATTCCCGAAAAGTACAGCCGGGGGACTTGTTTGTCTGTATCACAGGTTTTCAGACAGACGGCCACCGCTATATTCCTATGGCGCTGGAAAAAGGTGCGGCAGCCCTTTTGGTAGAACACGCTGTGGAAGATGTACCGGAAAACATCACAGTGATTCAGGCAGAAAATAACCGTCAGGCGTTGGCGGCGCTGTCTGCCAATTTTTATGACCATCCCACACAGAAAATGCGGGTGACAGGGGTGACCGGCACCAACGGGAAAACCACCATCACCTATCTGGTGCGTTCTGTGCTGGAACGGGTGGGCAGAAAAACAGGTGTCATTGGCACCATTGAAAACCGCATTGGGGATAAAGTTATTCCAACAGAACGGACAACGCCGGAATCTTTGGAATTGCAGGCATTGATGGAACAGATGCGTCAGGAAGATGTAACAGATGTCATTATGGAAGTTTCTTCCCACTCTCTGGATCTGCATCGCGTGGACGGCATTGCTTATGATGTGGCAGTGTTCACCAACCTGACACAGGATCATCTGGATTATCATAAAACCATGGAAAATTACAAAATCGCCAAGAGTATGCTCTTTGAACGGAGCAAAAAGAGCGTCATCAATATTGACGATGCCGCAGGTGATTTTATGGTGGAAAAATCCGCTGGGGAAGTGCTGACTTATGCCATCGACAAAGCAGCAGACCTGAAGGCAGAGGACATTTCCATTACAGCGGAAGGCACTGCCTTTACAGTGGTATATGAAGGAAAACGCTATGGTGTGAAATTGCACACACCCGGCAAATTCAGCGTATATAATGGACTGGGTGCCATTGGCGCTTGCCTGTGTCTGGGCGTGAAAATGGAAGATATTCTGGCTGGTCTGGCAGAAAACCCTGGCGTGGCAGGTCGTTTCCAGACAGTACGCAGCAAAAAAGGCTGTCAGGCAGTGGTGGACTATGCCCATACACCTGACGGACTGGAAAATGTGCTGAAAACAGCCAAAGAATTTACCAAAGGCAAACTGATTGCGGTCTTTGGCTGCGGCGGGGACAGAGATAAGACAAAACGCCCCATCATGGGACGCATCGGCGGACAGTATGCAGATTACTGCATCATCACATCTGACAATCCCCGTACCGAAGACCCGGAACAGATTTTACGGGAAGTGGAAGTTGGCACAAAGGAAACAGGCTGTGCCTACGAAAAACAGGTTGACCGTAGAAAAGCCATTGTACGTGCCGTAGAACTGGCACAGGCAGGAGATGTGATTCTCATTGCAGGCAAGGGTCATGAAACCTATCAGATTTTCCCGGATAAAACCATTCATTTTGACGATGTAGAAGAAGTGCGAAACGCGTTTGGAGATGATTGCTTATGAAAAAACTGACCATTCAGGAAATTGCCAATGCCACCCATGCACGGATTCTGGCAGCGGATTTGGAAGGGGCACAGCAGAAAACCATCTGCCATGTGACACAGGATTCCCGTCAGGCAGGGGAAGAAAGCCTTTTTGTGCCTTTGAAAGGCAAAAATTCCGACGGACATGATTACCTGAAAAGCTGCATGCAAAAAGGCGTTGCCGCATGTTTTACAGAACGTGAAATGACACCGGAAAATGGCTGCGTGCTGCTTCTGGTGGAAAATGCGAGAACGGCTATGCTGCAGCTGGCGAAATATTGCCGCAGCCTGTTTGATATTCCTGTTGTGGGTATCACAGGCAGTGTTGGCAAAACCACCACAAAGGATATGATTGCCTCTGTACTTTCTCAGAAATACAATACACTGTGGACACTGGGAAATTTCAATAATGACCTTGGTGTGCCTCTGACATTGTTCCGTCTGGAAGAAAGTCATGAAGCGGCTGTCATTGAAATGGGCATGAACCATTTTGGAGAAATCCATCGTCTGGTGGATGTAGTACGTCCTCATATTGGCGTGATTTCCAATGTTGGTGTTGCGCATATCGAACATCTGGGCAGCCGGGAAGGCATTTTGAAAGCAAAATGTGAATTGTTCGATTTTATGGATGAAAACGATGTTGCTGTACTCAACGGTGATAACGATATGCTGGCAACACTGGACGGCAAACTTTCTCAGAAAGTACGCTGGTTTGGTGTGGAAAATAAACGGGATGTTTACGCGGACAATATCGAAGCTGTTGGTCTGGAACATACCAGATGCACCATTCATACACCTGTGGGCAGCATGGATGTAGTGATTCCCATGCCCGGCGCACATATGGTGCTCAACGCCCTTTCTGCCGTAACTGTAGGGCTGGAAATGGGCTTTACACTGGATGAAATCAAAGGGGGCATTGAAAACTTCGTGCCTACCAAAGACCGTATGACCATCATGCGTCTGGAAAACGGTCTGACACTGCTGAATGATGTATACAACTCCAATCCTGTTTCTGCTAAGGCTTCTTTGGATATCCTCAAAGATGTGGAAGGCAGAAGCGTGGCATTCTTGGGCTTTATGGGAGAACTGGGCGAATTTGCCCCTCAGATGCACCGGGAAGTTGGGGCTTACGCGGCAGAAAAAGGCATTGACCTTTTGATCTGCATCGGCAACCATTCCGACCAGATGGCGGCAGGCGCAAAAGATGCCGGCATGCAGGAAGTGTATCGTTTTGATACACAAGAAGAATTCTGGGAAAAGGGTCTGGATTTGCTGAAAAAAGGAGATACAATTTTGTTGAAAGCATCCCGAAGCATGGGATTTGAAAAAACAGTAGAGAAATTGCAAGGAGTGAAATAAAGTGGGTTCTTTGGAACAGGCGGTTTACGCCATATTGATAGCCTTTGTCATTGGGGTGATTTTGTGTCCCATTCTGATTCCCGTACTGCATAAAATGAAGTTCGGGCAGAATGTCCGGGATGATGGCCCTCAGACACATCTGCAGAAACAGGGTACGCCTACCATGGGCGGTATTGCCTTTCTGATTGCATTCGTGGTGGCATCCTTCTTCTTTTTGAAGGGGAATACAGACGGCATTGCGGTGGTACTGATGACACTGTGTTATGGCATCATCGGCTTTTTGGATGACTATATCAAAGTTGTGAAAAAACGTTCTCTGGGTCTGCGTGCATGGCAGAAACTGGCATTGCAGCTCATTGTAACAGCTGTATTCTGCTGGTATGTGGTGATGCACAGCGGCATTGGCACAGCTATTTACATTCCCTTTACCAATGGTATGGAACTGGATCTGGG
>CATZIM010000028.1 GCA_958420075.1 uncultured Clostridia bacterium
TACATTCCTGACTGACATCAATATCCAGCTTGCCTTCTGGAATTTCACTTGGTTTGCCAAGGATTTGTCCATCCTTCACTGCCACAACCACACTGATGGGGTTCGGGCAATTCGGTCCTGCCAGTTTGCCTGTTTCGGAGCAAACGGTGTAAGACTTATGAAGGGTACATACGGAATCATCTCTCTGGAAGTCCGCAGCTGCCAGGTCCGAACGCGCTGAGTAACCATAGTAGTCCTGGCTGCACAGGCTGGACGGCTGAGCACCGCTTGCCGCGCAGACAGACAAAGTCACAATGCCATCTGGTCTTGTAAATTCTTTATTGGGCAGATCTGCGTGAATCTGACTCATGACATGTTTCCAGATCTTCAAATGGGCACTGCCGGAGACATTTGTCATCTCTTTCGACGTATCGTAGCCCATCCAGATACCCGCCGTGTAATAAGGCGTATATCCATAGAAGGTCAAGTCCACATTATCACTGGTGGTACCAGTTTTACCGGCAACCGTCATTCCGCTGATCTGTGCCGCAGTACCTGTACCGCTGGTGATAACGTCTTCCATCATATCTGTCAGAAGGTATGCCGTTGTTTCTTTCAGAACACGTGTACCTTCTTTTTCTCTGTTATCCAGAAGCACATTGCCATCGTGGTCATATACCACTGTATAATAGGTAGGTTCATAGTATGTGCCGCCATTTGCGATACATGCGTATGCCCCTGTCATTTCCATGACAGACACACCCTGTGTCAGACCACCGAGGGCAGTGGTTGCTGCCTTATCTTCTTCCACCAGATGTTCCAGACCCATGCTCTTCATATATTCAAAGGATGTTTCTGCGCCAACCATCATAAAGGCTTTGACAGCCAATACGTTCATGGAATCCCGGATACCTTCTCTGACAGTCAGAGGACCGAAGAAACGTCCCTGCCAGTTTTTCGGTGACCAGGAGCCATATGTTACAGGCTCGTCCACAATGATGGAACCAGGCATCAGCAGACCTGTATCAATAGCAGGTGCGTAAGAAGCCAGTATCTTCATAGCGGAACCCTGCTGACGAAGACCCTGTGTAGCACGGTTGAATACAGAGTCACCAGGTTTCTGACCACGTCCGCCTACGAGAGCTTTTACCTCACCATTGCTCTGATCCATAATGACCATCGCAGACTGCAGAGATTTGGATACGGTCACTTTATCCAGAACCAGCTGATGGGTATCATCCAGCAGTTCGTCTTTTACGGATTCTACAAAAGCATCTACTTCGTCTTCACTGGTAACGGTTGTTTTCCGTTCATAGTGAGACTGATTGGAAGTATCATTTGGACCACTGACAGGCTTGGAAGTATCCGCAACAGAAATCAGATATGTTACATCCAGCGTACCATCACTGGGCGGGAACATACTGTCATCTGTAAAGGTTTCATCCAGGATTGCCTGCATTTCTGTGTTCATGGTCGTATGGATTTCCAGACCGTTGTTGTAAATCATCTTATAAGCCTGGGCAGATGTATAACCCAGTTCTTCCTGAAGGTCTTCTGCCAACTGGTCAATCATAGCTTCCACAAAGTAGTTGTGGTTAGCAACACCAGTGGATTCCTCCTGATTGGTGCATACCAGATTTGCGTATACATCTTCCGCCAAAGCTTCATCATGCTCTTCCTGGGTGATATAGCCCAGTTCTAACATCTTATCCAGAACCAATGTCTGTCTTTTCTTATTATTTTCCGGCTGAGAATCCGGTGCATACAGACTTGGATTGTTTGTGATGGAAGCAATGCAGGCGCTTTCCGCCAACGTCAGGTCACTGACGTGTTTTCCGAAATAATACTGCGAAGCTGCTTCAACGCCATTCAAGCCATGGCTCAAAGCAATGGTATTCAAGTATAATTCCAAAATATAATCTTTTGCTGCCTTTTTCGAACCAAGCTGTTTTTCCAGCGTATCCTCCAGATTCAGTGCAAGGAATTGCTCTTTGACTTTTCTGACAATGCTTTTTTCATTGGTAAGCACTTCATTTTTGATCAGCTGCTGCGTAATGGTACTTGCGCCCTGGCTGAAGCTCATGGTTTTGATATTTTCCACCAAGGCACGGAAAATACCGCGCATATCAATACCGCCATGTTCATAAAACCGTTCGTCTTCAATAGCAACTACAGCTTGCTGCATGTGTAATGGGATTTCTTCCAGATTCACATATTCCCTGTTTTCGTTGCCATGCAGTTTATCCACTTCCGTTCCAGCGTCATCGTAAACAATGGAAGTGTAGGACTGGGGCATGACATCCGACGTATTGAGCATATCTGTACTTTGCAATATGCCAAATACGGTGCCAAGACCAGCGCCTGCAACTGCAAAACCAACTAAGACCACCAGCACAATCAATATTTTAGAAATCTTTTTTCCGGTACCTCTTCTTCTCCGTTTCCTGCCGCGTCGGGCATTGGGATGGGGACGGGTACTTCTGCGCCTGCCACTGCTGCTGCCGTGATCAGACTCAGGACGACTGTGTGGGCGTCTTCTTCGTTGAGAATCACTCATCTTTAACCCTCCTTTATCCGTTGATTATAACAGATTTTACGACAGAGATAAAGTAAAATTATATAGAATTTCAAACGCAATTCCTAAAATTGTATTAAAAACGCATGATTTTGGCGTGAAAAACCCATTTTTTTATTGTTTTCAGACTAAATTCCACACAACACCATACAATAGAATCAGGGGGTGGATACCATGGGTGCCAGACGCAGAAAAAAACGTGCAATTCCATGGGCAACACTGCTGCTGGTCATCACCATCAGCATGACGCTTGGCATAGGACTGCGATTCTTTGACTTGCGTTTAACAGAGATTGCAGAGGAAATGTCCAAGCTGGAGTCAAAAACAGCGGCAAACCGTGTCATTGACACCGCATTGGAACGCACCCTTGCAGAGCTTTCCATGGAAGCGGAAGATTTCTATTTTGCAAACGAGAGCAATCCTGACGGAATTTCTGCCGACACCATTGCCATCAATCGTTTCTGCACGACCCTCAGCAGCGAGATCACCAAAGAGCTGGAACAGCTGAACAACGAAAGGATCAATGTTCCTCTGGGCAGCATCAGCGGCGTGGAACTGTTTGCAAACTGGGGCCCTGACATCCCCTTTTCCATGGAGCCAAAAGGCGCTGCACAAGTAGATTATGAAACAAAAATGGAAAGCAGCGGCATCAATCAAATGCATTTTCAAATCTGGATCAATATTTCTCTGGAGATCCGCATTGTCAATCCCCTTCATGAAGAAAGCATTCCCATGACGCGGAAAATCATGCTTGTAGACACCGTATTTGGCGGCGATGTACCAGAAGAATATTTTCAATGGGAAACGGCAGATTTACCTATTGACAGAACGGTAAAAATGCTATTAAATGTATAGAGAAGATGTCAAATTTTTAACGGAGGTAAGGCATATGATTCGTACTCTTAGAGATTTTTTGGAAGAAGTTGGCGGTCTTTCTTATGATAATGGTGATTTCTGGGCCGTAAGAGATAAATTCAGAGATCGTGAAATTCAGGCGTTTGTAGATTGTTTCCTGCCCGGCACACAGATTCTGCGTGACGGTAAAAATGGCGCACCCGTTGCCATGAAAGGTCTGGCAGATGACAACAAAGGCGCTACCGGCGATGAAGAGCTGGATTTCCACGGTCTGCAGTTATATGATTTCTCCGATACTACCGGTGAATGGGTTGTCGTAACCTTCCCTGATCTGGAAAGTCTGGAAAAACATCTGCTGAGCGAAGCAGGTTATCTGAACTTCTACAGCACACAGATGCTGGTATTTGAAGATGGTCAGTATAAACCCTTTGAAATCATGTTCAACGGCGACAACGATACTGTTATCGGCATTGACAAAGATCAGTTCGACGCTCCGCTGGATATTCAGGGTCTGCAGGGCAGAATCTGGGTACGTTGGATGGATCTGTCTGAAGTACAGCCTTTGACTGACGAAGATGTAGAAGCTTACAAACGCTCCATCGGCAGATAAAAAACACCCTGAAAAAACATATCCCCATTTCTCAGGCAAATGAATTGCCAAAAGAAATGGGGATTTTTTATGTCCAGAAATCATTTGAAAAAGAAAAACAGGGTAAGCAGATTCCCCTTAAGAAAACATTGCTTTTCCTTTTCCCTGCTTTCGTAAACGGAATTGCGAAGGTTGTCTTTAGAAGAAAACATACCAAATAAAATCTCAGTAAAAAAAGAAAGCTGAAATCCTATGTTTTGATAAGGATTTCAGCTTTTTTTCTTATGAAGATGCCTTTTTACGCTGCTTTATAATGTCTTTATTAGCGAATCACACGTCTTGCTGTCACATATGTATTTGCGCTGTAGCTGCTGCTCAGGCTTGTCACAGTAACGCCATACGCAGCGCCATCTGTGGAATGGATATAGTTTCCATCGCCCATGTAGATACCAACGTGGCTGATGGTGCTGTCGCCGCCGGTATTGAAGAATACCAGATCCCCAGCCTGCAGATCAGACTTGGAAACAGCTACGCCATTGCTTGCCATGGAAGCGGAATTTCTGTTCAAAGAAATACCGAAATCACGGAAAACAGCATATACAAAACCGGAACAATCCACGCCTGTATTCAGGTTTGTGCCACCCCAAACATAAGGGGTACCGATAAACTGTTCCGCATATGCAACAATTTCTTCACCTTTTGCGGAAGATGCAGAAGAAGATCCGCGGGAAGGTTCTTCTTCACCGCTGCGAATGGAAACATAATCCGCACTGACATAACCTTTCTGACCATCTTCTGTGATGACACGCACCCATTCTGTACCCTGACGGTCTACGTCTACCACAGTGCCATAAGGCAGAACTGTCAGCACAACGGAATTGGTAGATGCTTCCTTACGGAGTTTCAGACCGCTTTCCGCTGTTACCACCGCATATTTCACTTCTGCCGCCGCAGGTGTGATCTGAGGGTCTGTGTTGCCAACCACTGTCAGAGAAGAAAGATAATCCCCAGAAAGATAATCTTGGCTGATATATGCTTCCTGACCGTTATATTCCACCTGATACCAGCCGTCCACACGTCCCACTGCTGTCAAAGTATCCCCAGCGTTCACACTGCCCAATACATTGGAGCTGGTGGTTGCGTCTGAACGGATATTGACACCGGAACCTGTTACAGTCCCTTCTGTTTCTGTCAGCTGAAAATAATCACTGGATACAAAACCATTTTGTCCATTATAAGAAATCTGATACCAGCTGCCGCTTTTGCCAGTCACCTGATATTCTGATCCACTGCTGATCTGACCCAGTACCGCCGCATCTGTTCCTGCCGCTTCGCGAACATTGACATTGGTGCCATTTGCCTGTCCCATATCAGCCGCAAAAACCGTTGCTGTACCGAGCATCACGCAGGCTGCTGTTACACAAACCTGGCGGATTGCTTTGGATAAGTTCATAAAAGCTTCCTCCATTTTGTCTTTTTCCCGAATTTATTACAAATCTGTTACAACTAGTATACGAAAGTTTAATAATCTTGTCAATATTTTTTGCAGATAACTTTTCATAATCTTCCACATAATAGCATAAGAAACCCTTATTTTTCGCCATTTTTCGTGTTTACAAAAAAGATTATCCTCGTTTTTTGTCATATCAAAAGAAAATAGATATCCACGCAAACATTTTTTAAGAATTTTAAAAGAAATTGATGTCAAAAATCAAAATTTCCCATGTTGTTTTTTCTGGAAAGACAAAATTTTCAATCGCTTTCAAAATACACCAGATTGCTGCCGCCGCAGACCATACCCAGTTTTGCGCCCTCTTCCTTCCGCAGCACAAATTCCTGCACATCTTTTTGGATATGATGCTTGGGCATTTGAGAGCCATAGACCATTGCCGCATGTTCCACAGCGCCGCCGCCAATTGTACCAGCCAGAATCTCATTGTCCTTTACCACCATTCTTGCCCCTGCTTCTCTGGGAGCAGAACCACTTTTGGCAACGATCAGCGCCATGGTTGCCCCTGCTTTTTCACACAAAGCATCCAGCACCGCATCTTCAATGGTTTCTACAGGCACCTTATTTTTCTCCTGAATGATTTCCGCCGCAATGCAGACGGCAATTTCCTCCGGTGTCACAGCGCCGATCTTCAACCCAATGGGCGCATGGATGGCTTCCACCACCGCAGGCCGGAATCCAGATTTATAAAGGGCTTCTTTGGTTTTGGCGGCTTTATTTTTGCTGCCGATCATGCCCACATAGGCGTACTTTCTCCGCAAAATCTGACGGACGCATTGTTCATCCGCCTGATGCCCTCTGGTGACCACCACATAATAATTGGCAGGCAGATCAGGAATTTCTTCAAACACCTGCCCAAAATCGCCGCAGAGCACGCAGTCCGCTTCCGGGAACCGCTGCAAATTGGCAAACTCTCCCCGGTCATCCACAACGGTCACATGAAAGCCCAACAGTTTCCCCAATTTTACTAAGGAAAGGGAAATATGGCCGCCGCCAAGGATCACCAGTCTGGGGCTCATGCCAAAATGCTCCACAAACACATGATTCTCACCAATCTCACAAGTGGTGCAGCTTTTCATTTCGCCAATGGTCAGCAGCATTTTTTTTGCTGTTTCCATCTCTCCCGGCGGCGCCCAAAGAACGCCTTCTTCCTGCCACAAAAACTGAAAGCCCTGCAAAGGACCTTCGTAAACAAGGCCACTGCCTACCCAATCCAGTTCCTGCAGATAGTGCCGGAGTTGTTTATATACTTCTCTCATGGGAATCTTCCTCTTTTCTATGGTATTGTTTCTGCCGCAAGCTTCCCCAAAGGCAGGGCACAGAGAAATCCGCAGCAATTCTCTCTGCCCTGTCCCAGCCGACAGACTCTGCCTGATTCAAAAAAACACATCCCTGTATCTCATCCCAAAGGGCACCATAGCCTGCCTGCAAAAGGGGGAAAATATCCCCTTCCGCCACTGTTTTTCCAGAAAACATGGAAGAAACCAACGCAAAACGATGGCATGCCTGCTCCCACGGCTGTTCCAGAGCGGAAAGCCCTGCCACAGTCACCAGAAAATCACATGTTTCCGGCAAAACAGGCTCGTTCTGCCTTGGCATTTTCAGCGGCATTCTTTTGGAACCATCCGCCTCCACCAGAACCACATGGGCAAAAGGAAACACTCCATCAAAAACAGCTTTGGGCAAAGGTCCCATTTTTTCTTCAGAAAAAACGCTTCCCGCCACCGCAAAACCATCTCTTTCCAGTTTTTCTTTGATTTCCTTTGCCGTTCCATCCAGTACGCCGTCTTTTTCCGGCAGGTACATTTTCGTGGTGGTCGTCAGCAGCACACGTTTTCCCTTTTGGCGGTATTCTTCTGCCAGTTCATACAGCAGACTTGTCTTGCCCCCTGCGCCCACGGCACAGATACAACGTGCAGAAGGCGGAATCTGCAATGCTTCTGTAAGCAACATCTTTCCGCCTCCTTTCAAATCATCAGTTCATATATATTTTCGTATTTTAGGTCGCATTTTGTCAATAGGCTTTTCATTTTTTCTTTCTCGCCTATGGGCATCCGCCACGCCAGACCGCATCCCGCCGTGATTTGGGTGGGTATGGGAATGAGCCTGCCGGGCACATCTGCGCTTCTTGCGGCTTCTTCCAGCGCCAACGCCTCTGTGGTGGTATGAAATGCCACCAGAAAACAAAGTTCTTTTGGTCTCATGTCCATGCCTCCGCAATTTCTTTCACTGCCAAAATGGCTTTTTCCACTTCTTCTTCCGTTGTAAAGTAACAGAAACTGAACCGCACAGCCCCCTGTTCTACTGTCCCCAGCTGCTCGTGCATCAAAGGGGCGCAATGAGCGCCGCCACGGGTAGCAATGCCGTAACGCACCGCCAATTCATCGCAAACATCCTCTGAAGGATTATCCCCGATATTGAGAGAAACAATGGGTGCCCGTTCCTGCACAGAAAAATCGCCGTAGACTTTCACTTGAGGAATCTTTCTGACACCTTCGTAAAACTGACGCATCCGCTTCTGTTCCGTTTCCCGAATGGCAGTCAGCCCTGTTTTGTCAATCCAGTCCAATGCCGCAGAAAGCCCCGCAATGCCGTGTCCGTTCAGCGTTCCCGCTTCCAGATGGGTAGGCATTTGTGCCGGATGGGTCTTGCTGTAGCTCTGAACGCCACTGCCGCCTACACAAAAACTGGGGATTTCCAGTCCTTTCCGCACACACATTCCCCCTGTGCCCTGGGGGCCCAAAAGGGATTTATGCCCTGTAAAACATAAAACGTCGATGCCCATTTCCTCCATATGAATGGGAAATACCCCTGCTGTCTGGGAAGCGTCCACCACAAACAAAATGCTCTTTTCCCTGCAAAATGCGCCGATACGTTTGATATCCACCAGATTCCCTGTCAGATTAGAACCATGGGTGCAGACAATGCCTTTTGTATTGGGTTGCACCGCCTGTTCCAGCAAATCATAGCGGACAGTGCCTTTTTCATCGCAGGGAATGATGGTCAGCTCCATGCCTTCCACTTCCTTACGGTACAAAGGGCGAAGAACGCTGTTATGCTCCATGGCAGTGGTAATGACATGGTCGCCTTTTCCAAAAAGCCCGCTGATGGCAATATTCAGACTTTGGGTGGAATTTGCCGTAAAAACCACCTGTGCAGGGTCGTCCATACCAAAGAGTGCCGCCAGTTTTTTTCTGGTGCCAAATATGACACGGGAAGAAGTCAGGGAAATTTCATGACCGCTCCTGCCGCTGTTTCCCATGTGCAAAATGGCGTCATATACTGCTTCAGCCACTTCTTTTGGTTTGTGAAAGCTGGTTGCTGCGCTGTCCAGATAAATCATAAACTCCCTCCCTGTATCAACAATCTGCCTTCCGCTGTTTTTGGATGGGCAAAAATTTCTTTTGTGTCCCCAATTTCCGCAATTTTCCCCCGCTCCATGACCATACATTTCTGTGTCAGGCGAAAAATTTCTTCCTTATTATGGGATACCAGAATAGATACTCCGCCGAAGCTCTGGAGCACCTGCTGGACTTCCCGTTCCATCTCCTGCCGCAGAAAACTATCCAATGCGGAAAAGGGCTCATCCAGCAAAATCACATCAGGTTTTGCCGCCAGCATCCTTGCCATGGCTGTTCGCTGCTGCTGACCGCCGGAAAGAACCGAGGGATACAGTTCTGCCACCTCTGTCAGATAAAACCGCTCCAAAAGTTCCTCCAGAAATTCCGTTTCTTTTTCTTTCCCAAAGGCAAAGGCGATATTCTCCCGCACCGTCATATTAGGAAACAGGGCATAATTCTGGAACAGATACCCGATTTTTCGTTTCTGTGCTTTTTCGGAGATTTTTTTCTCGCTGTCGAACAGGATTTTATCATCCAACTGTATTTTTCCCGTGTCCGGCTGCAAAATTCCTGCCAGACACCGCAGGGTGACGCTTTTGCCACAGCCGCTGCGTCCCAGAATGCCCAGCACTTCATTTTCCAAATCCAGAGAAATTTCGATGGTTTCTGTTTTTACTTTTTTTGTAAACTCTGCCTGTAATCTCAAAAACCCTCATCCTCTCCCTGATATTTTTTCTTTTCAAAGTAATTGATGCCCACAATGGCAAGGGCAGACAATATGACAATGACCAGCGACCACAGATACGCCGTCTGCCGATTGCCGCTCTGGACTGCCGTATACACTGCCAGCGCCATGGTCTGGGTCTTGCCGGGGATATTGCCAGCAATCATGATAGTGGCGCCAAATTCCCCCATAGCACGGGCAAAGGCAAGAATCATTCCTGCCAAAAGCCCACTGCGGCAGTTGGGCAGAATGATGCGGAAAAAGATTTTCTTTTCACTTGCGCCCAATGTCCGTGCCGCATAGAGCAGCTGTTTATCCATGGATTCCATAGCCCCCCTGACTGCCCGATACATCAGCGGAAACGACACCACAAACGCCGCTGCCACTGCGCCGCGGAGGGAAAAGATAAACGGAAATCCAATTTCATTAAAAAACCGTCCCACAGGGCTGTTTTTGCCCAACAATATGAGCAGGAAAAAGCCTGTTACCGTTGGCGGCAGCACCAAAGGCAATGTCAGCACCGCATCGGCAAAGGGACGCAAACGACGCAGCTTCATAACGCCATAAGCTGCGAGGGTGCCCAGCACCACGGAAAAAAACGTGGCGCAGGCTGCCACCCAAACAGAAAGCAAAAGAGGCGAAACATCCATCACGGAATTCTCCTTCCTTTATTCTGCCAAAAATGTAAAGCCGTAAGAAGCGAATACTTCTCCTGCTTCTTCACTGGTGAGGAAATCCAGAAATGCCTGAGCGCCTTCGGGATTTGCGCAATCTTTGATGACAGCTGCAGGATAGAGCACCTGAGGGCCGCCTTCTGGTGCACTGCAAACAACCTGCACCGCATCGCTGGTCTTTGCATCGGTAGCGTATACCACGCCGCAGTCAGCTTCTCCCGCTTCTACCCAAGCCAGCACTTCCCGCACATTAGACGCGAATACAGCATGACTTTTCACATCATCCCAAATACCGAGGTTTGTGAAAATTTCCTGGGCATATTTCCCTGCGGGAACGCTTTCCGCTTCCCCCAAAGCAATCTGGGGTTCACTATCCAGAATGGTTTCAAAAGAAGTCACTGCTGTTTCTCCCTGCGGGGCAATGAGGACAATTTCATTTTGCAGTACATCTTTTCTGGTGGCTGCATCAATAAGCCCTTCTTCTTCCAACGCATCCATATTGCTTTCTGCCGCAGAGAAGAACAGATCCACAGGGGCGCCTTCCTCAATCTGTGTCTGCAGGGCACCGCTGCCGCCAAAAGTAAAGGAAACTTCTGTACCAGGATATTCTTCCTGGAATGTCTGCGCCAGTTCATTGAGGACATCTGTCAAGCTCGCCGCCGCGGAAACTGTGATTGCTCCTGTCACTGCATCCTGTCCTTCGCTACTTTCCGCTGTCTGCCCACTGCCGCAGCCTGCCAGCATGCCCACTGTCAAAGCCAATGCCAATAAACCCAGTTTCTTTTTCATATGATTTCCTCCTTACTGCCCACATTCTCCTGCATTTGCTGTTAAAATATCCAATCCATGTCCCAGAGCCGGCAAAATCACTTCCAGATTTTCACGCACCGCTTTGGGACTGCCCGGCAAATTGACGATAAGGGTCTGTTTCCGAATGACAGAAACCCCTCTGCTGAGCATGGCTCTGGGAGTGATTGCCAAAGACGCCGCACGCATGGCTTCACTAAAGCCCGGCACCTGACGTTCCGCAATATCCAGCGTGGCTTCCGGTGTCCAATCTCTGGGGGAAAAGCCTGTGCCGCCGGTGGTCAGAATCAGGTCCGCCGTTCCCATATCGCAGATTTCTTTCATGGTTTCCGCAAGCAGCTGCCGTTCATCTGGCAGAATCCGCATATCCACCACAGTATAGCCTGCCTGTTCCATGATTTCTTTTGCCGCAGGGCCGCTCAAGTCTTCCCGTTTTCCTGCCGCTCCTTTATCACTTGCTGTCAGAATCGCTACTCGGTACAATTTCCATCTCATCTCCAATCTGAATCACGCCGCCATGGAGTACTCTTGCAAACACGCCTTCTCTGGGCATGATGCAGTCCCCTACTGCCTGATAAATCTCGCAATGGCTATGACATTCCTTGCCGATCTGTGTCATTTCCAGCAAAGCTTCACCGCAGCGGAATCTGGTTCCTACGGGCAGGGTTTTGAAATCAAAGCCTTCCACCAGCAAGTTTTCGCCAAAAGCGCCATCCTCTACGGAAATGCCTTTTTCCTCAAAGGCCCGCACTTTCTCATAAGAAAGGAGGCTTACTTGTCTATGCCAGTTGCCGCCGTGAGCGTCACCTTCCAGCCCGAAATTCTCAATCAGGCGTACTTTGTCAATATTTTTCTTCTGTGTGCCCCGTTTTTCGCTGATACACACAGCCATAATCTTTCCCATACTATCCTCCTATTTTCCACATGGGACGGACTTCGTCGGTGGTATGACCGTCCCTTGGTTTTTGCAGGATACGTTCCTGCAACACCTTCTGTATTTCCTC
>CATZIM010000029.1 GCA_958420075.1 uncultured Clostridia bacterium
TGCTTTCATCTGTGTACCCAGTGTGTTTGCTGCTGTAGCGAATTTGTCGAAGGGGAAACGAGGCATTTTTGCTACGATGTAGTCCAGCGCGGGTTCGAAGTTTGCGTTTGTTTCGGAAATCTTGATTTCATCCAGTGTCATACCAACAGCGATCTTAGCTGTTACACGTGCGATGGGGTAACCGCTTGCTTTGGATGCCAGTGCGGAGGAACGAGATACACGAGGGTTAACTTCGATCAGATAGTACTTGGAGGAGTTGGGGTCCAGTGCGAACTGTACGTTACAACCACCTTCGATTTTCAGAGCGCGGATGATTTTCAGAGCGCTGTCACGCAGCATGTTGAAGTCTGCGTCGCTCAATGTCAGGATAGGAGCCACAACGATGGAGTCACCTGTGTGTACGCCAACGGGGTCGATGTTTTCCATACCGCAGATGGTGATGGCGTGGTCTGTGCCGTCACGCATAACTTCGAATTCGATTTCTTTGTAGCCTTTTACGCTCTTTTCTACCAGTACCTGGTGTACGGGGGAAAGTTTCAGGGCGTTTTCCATGATTTCTACCAGTTCGGTTTCGTTGTTTGCAAAACCGCCGCCTGTGCCGCCCAGTGTGAATGCGGGACGCAGTACAACGGGGTAGCCGATTTCTTTTGCAGCGTCGATGGCTTCTTCAACGGAGTATGTGATGATGGAAGGAATTACGGGTTCGCCGATTTCCTGGCAGAGTTCTTTGAACAGTTCTCTGTCTTCAGCGCGTTCGATACTGTCGCAGCTTGTGCCCAGCAGTTCTACCTGGCATTCTCTCAGAACACCTTTCTTTTCCAGCTGCATTGCCAGATTCAGACCTGTCTGACCGCCGATACCGTGAACGATAGCGTCGGGACGTTCATAACGCAGGATTTTTGCAACATATTCCAGTGTCAGGGGTTCCATGTAAACCTTGTCTGCAATGGTTGTGTCTGTCATGATGGTAGCGGGGTTGGAGTTTACCAGCACTACTTCATAGCCTTCTTCTTTCAGCGCAAGGCAAGCCTGTGTGCCTGCATAGTCAAATTCGGCAGCCTGTCCGATAACGATGGGGCCGGAGCCGATAATCAGAATTTTTTTGAGGTCAGTTCTCTTTGGCATATTGTAATTCCTCCTTAAGAATTATATATATAAAATTTCCTAGTTACCTGAATTTATTATAATATGGTTGTTTTCCGGCTGTCCAGATTTTCTTCCCATACAGGAATTCCTTTATACATGGTCAGTTTACATCTGCCGGATACTTCCCAGCCGGTGAAAGGTGTGCTTTTGCCCATGGAGCAGAACTCCGCAGGGTCAATGGTGTATGTTTCGTTCAGATCGTACACGGTCAGGTTGGCGGGCATGCCAACAGCAAGAGGTGTGCCGATGCCGAAACGTTTGGACGGATTTGTGTGCATCAAATCGATGAGCATATTTAAGGTAAGAACTCCTTTTTTCACCAGATTGGTATACAAAATGGGGAAGGCTGTTTCCAGTCCTACGATACCCATCATGCTCTTTTCCAGACCTTTGCTTTTTTCCTCAGCAGAGTGAGGTGCATGGTCGGTGGCGATCATGTCGATGGTGCCGTCCAGAATGCCTGCAATGAGGGCATCCTGATCTGCTTTGCTGCGCAGAGGGGGATTCATTTTGAATCTGCCGTCCTCCTGCAAATCCATGTCGGTCAGTACCAGATAATGAGGGCCTGTTTCGCAGGAAACGGGAAGCCCTTCTTTTTTCGCCTGACGGATGAGTTCCACGCCTTCTTTGGTGGAGATGTGGCAGACGTGATAGTCACATCCGGTTTCTCTTACCAAAGCGATGTCACGTTCGATCTGCTTCCATTCACTTTCGGAGCAGATACCTTTGTGTCCGTGCTGCGCACAATATTCGCCTGCATGAATATAGCCGCCATTGAGCAGTTCATTGACTTCGCAGTGTGCGGCTACCATTTTGTCAAGTTGTTTGATTTTTTTCATCGCCTGGCGCATCATTTCGTCACTTTGCACACCTCGTCCATCATCGGAAAAGGCACAAACATGAGGTGCCAGTGCATCAAAATCCGCAAGAGCTTCGCCTTTTTCACCATAAGTGATGGCACCATAAGGCAGGACTTCAATCAAAGCGGTTTTTTCGATGGCTTCCAGCTGAGGTGCCAGTGTTTCGGCACAATCGGGCACTGGATTCAGGTTCGGCATAGCGCAAATGGTGGTGTAACCGCCGTGTGCTGCCGCCTGTGTACCGGTACGGATGGTCTCTTTATAAAAAAATCCCGGTTCTCTCAGATGCGTATGAACATCAATGAAACCGGGAAAGATAGCGAAACCTTCCAAATCGAAAACAACGCTGCCTTTTGTGGGTGCGGCGGAAGAAATATCGGTAATGATACCATTGTTGACAAATACGTTGGATTTTACAAATTCGCCCTGCATAAATACGTTTGCATTGGATAAAATGTAGTTCAATGTATTTCTCTCCTTTCTTCTGTCTGCATGGTTGTTATGTATTTCTTTACAAATTGTCAGTAGTATATCATAGGGATTTGGCTCTGTCAAGCATTTCTTTCCGAGAAAATTCTTCCCCCTTCATTGACAGGAAATTGGAAAATGTGTTAGACTGAACTTGTCAAATAAAGCGGTTTTCTGTAACTGACGGATTGGTGGGAGACCACAGGGGAGCAGAAAATCGGAATTTTTTCTAAGCAGTGCAGTACTGCCTGGCGGATATTTTTATAAATGCCGGGCTTAACGGAATTTCTTCGGTCTGTTTCTTCTGCATGATGGTAGCCGGCGGTGTTTTTGATGAATGGAAATATCGCTTTTTTGCTGTCAATGAGGAGAAAAGAAGGAAAGCGTGCTGCTTTTTGTCGACCGTCTGGGCAGTCCTGTTTCCGCCAAGGAATCAGACTGTCCTTTTTTGCGTCTGCAAAAGGAATTTGTATTATTTTTGAGGAGGTTTATCCATGAAAAAAATCGGTATTGTAATGGGCAGCGACAGTGATCTTCCTGTATTGGAAAAGGCAATGACAACACTGGACAAATTTGGTGTGCCTTATGAAGTGCATGTATATTCCGCACATAGAACACCTGTAGAAGCAAAAGAGTTTGCACAGCAGGCAAGAGCCAACGGCTTTGGTGCCATCATCGCGGCAGCAGGCAAGGCAGCTCATCTGGCAGGCGCCATTGCAGCCAACACAACATTGCCTGTCATCGGCATTCCTGTAAAATCCTCTACACTGGACGGTCTGGATGCACTGCTTTCTACCGTACAGATGCCCGGCGGCATTCCCGTTGCAACTGTAGCCATTGACGGCGCAGAAAATGCGGCACTGCTGGCAATTCAGGTACTGGGTGCATCTGACGCGGAACTGGCAGCAAAACTGGATGCAGCCAGAGCAGAAGCAGCAGCAAAAGTACTGGAAAAGAACAAAGCAGTGGAAGCAAAATACAACCACTGATTCAGATACATACGAAATAAACACAGATACAAAAGAACCCCTGTCAGAAAAGACAGGAGGAACAAGGAGCTGGAAAAATGAATAAGATCCATGAAGAATGCGGCGTTTTTGGTGTATATGCCAAGGAGAAAACATCCGTTGCATCTACGGCATATTACGGTTTGTTTGCCCTGCAGCATCGGGGACAGGAAAGCTGTGGGATTGTAGTCAACGACGAGGGCGTGTTCACATATCATAAGGACGGCGGTCTGGTCAATGATGTGTTTACCCCGGCAGTGATGGAACATCTGGGGGAAGGGAACATGGCAGTGGGTCATGTGCGCTATGGTACAACAGGCGGCGGCGGCAGAATCAATGCTCAGCCCATTGTTGTGAATCATGTGAAAGGGCGGATGGCTCTGGCGCATAACGGCAATCTGGTCAATTCCTTTGAACTGCGGCGGGAACTGGAGCTGGAAGGTTCCATTTTCCACACCACCAGCGATACGGAAGTCATTTCCTACATCATCACCAAGGAACGGCTGAAAGCGCCTTCCATCGAGGAGGCAGTCAATCAGGCAATGTATCGCATCAAGGGGGCTTACTCTCTGGTGGTCATGTCTGCAACCAAGATGATTGCGGCAAGAGATCCTCATGGATTCCATCCTCTCTGCTATGGTGTCACAAAAGAAGGGACTTACGTCATTGCTTCTGAAACATGCGCGCTGGATGCAGTCAGCGCAGCCTTTGTGCGGGATGTGGAACCCGGTGAAATCGTGGTTTTTGACGGTGATGAAATCCGTACCATCTCCGACCATATGGGTGAAGCAGAGAAGCACTTGTGTATTTTTGAACATATTTATTTTTCCAGACCCGATTCCAGAATCGACGGCGTCAGCGTGCATCGTGCCAGAGTAACGGCAGGTGCCTGTCTTGCTATGGAACATCCCGTACAGGCGGATGTTGTCATTGGTGTGCCGGATTCCGGTATCGACGCAGCCATTGGATATGCCAGACAGTCCGGCATTCCTTATGGCATGGGATTTATCAAGAATAAATATATCGGTCGTACCTTTATCGCGCCGGGACAAAAGGCGAGAGAGGATAAAGTTAAGATCAAGTTGAATGTAATATCAGAAACCATCAGGGGAAAACGTGTGGTTATGGTGGACGACTCCATTGTCAGAGGCACCACCTCCGCAAGAATCGTCAAACTGCTGCGGGAAGCAGGGGCAAAAGAAGTCCATGTCCGTTCTTCCGCACCGCCGTTTTTATTCCCTTGTTATTACGGAACAGATGTGGATTCCCAGGAAAACCTCATTGCGGTGAATCATACCATGGATGAGATTCGGGATATCATCGGTGCGGACAGCATCGGCTATCTGAATCTGGACCATCTGGGCATGCTCATGGGCACCCCCAAGGGCTGCGGATATTGTGCCGCCTGCTTTGATGGGAATTATCCCACAGAAGTTCCTACAGAAACGTGCAAGAACAGATTTGAAGGCAAGCTGAGCGAAAGGAGCAACAATCATGAAAAGTCAAAGTGAAAGCTATAAAGCTGCAGGTGTGGATATTACCGCTGGGTATCAGGCAGTGGAACTGATGAAAAAACACATTGCAAGAACCGTAACAGCAGGTGCAATGTCCGATATCGGCGGTTTCGGCGGTCTGTTTGAAATGGATCTGACAGGCATCACAAAACCCGTACTGGTAAGCGGTACTGACGGCGTTGGTACAAAACTGAAACTGGCGTTTTTGATGGACAAACATGACACAGTAGGTATCGACTGTGTAGCTATGTGTGTCAACGACATCATTTGCTGCGGCGCAAAACCTCTGTTCTTCCTGGACTATATTGCCGTAGGCAAAAACTTCCCTGAAAAAGTAGCTGCTATCGTTTCCGGCGTAGCAGAAGGCTGCGTACAGTCCGGCGCTGCTCTCATCGGCGGTGAAACAGCAGAAATGCCCGGTTTCTATCCCGAAGATGAATACGATCTGGCTGGTTTCGCAGTAGGTGTTGTTGACAAAGACAAAATCCTGGACAACAAAACCATGGAAGCTGGCGACGTTGTCATCGCACTGCCTTCCAGCGGCGTACACTCCAACGGTTTCTCTCTGGTTCGCCGTGTATTTGATGTGGAAAACGCAGATATCAAAACACCTCTGGCAGAACTGGGCGGCAAATCCCTGGGCGAAACACTGCTGGCACCTACAAAAATCTATGTAAAACCTATGCTGGCACTGTTCGAAGAAGTGAAAGTAAAAGCAGTTTCTCATATCACAGGCGGCGGCTTCTATGAAAACATCCCCAGAAGCATCCCCAAAGGCTTCGGTGCGAAAATCGACAAGAGCGCACTGCGTATTCCTCCCATCTTCAAACTGTTGGCTGAAAAAGGCAACATTCCCGAACGTGACATGTTCAACACATTTAACATGGGCGTTGGTATGAGCGTTGTAGTTGCCAAAGCAGACGCTGAAAAAGCACTGGAAATTCTGAAAGCAAACGGTGAAGACGCTTACATCATGGGCGAAATCATTCCTTCCGAGGAGGGCGTGGTGATATGCTGAAAACAAAAATCGCAGTTTTTGTTTCCGGCGGCGGCACCAATTTGCAGGCATTGATTGACGCTCAGAAAAGCGGCATCCTGCAAAGCGGCGAAATCGCCTTGGTACTTGCCAGCAACCATAAGGCTTATGCCCTGACAAGAGCGGCAGAAAATAACATTCCTTCCGTTGTGGTTGTCAGAAAGGAATTCGATTCACAGCTGGCTTATGAAGAAAAGGTCAAAGAAGTCCTGAAAGAATATGGCATTGAGCTTATTGTTCTGGCAGGCTTCATGTCCATTCTCAGTGAAAACTTTACTTCCGCTTTCCCTAAGCGGATCATCAATATCCACCCCTCTTTGATCCCTTCTTTCTGCGGAAAAGGGTATTATGGTCTGAAAGTCCACGAAGCGGCTTTGGCTTATGGGGTGAAAGTGACAGGGGCAACGGTGCATTATGTTAATGAAATTCCTGACGGCGGCGAAATTCTCATGCAGAAAGCCGTTGAGGTCAAAGACGGAGATACACCGGAAGTGCTCCAGCGCCGTGTCATGGAGGAAGCGGAATGGATTCTGCTGCCTCGTGCCACAGAGCAGGTTTCCAAAGAATTGCAGAAAGGAAGATAATTTTCATGGATATTTACAGAAAAGATTCTATGGCTACACTGGTGAAAGATAACGCTTATGTGGGCAGAGGCATTGTCATCGGCAAAACAGCAGATGCCAAAAAAGCGGCAGTGGCTTACTTCATCATGGGCCGCAGCGAAAACAGCCGTAACCGTGTGTTCATCGAAAAAGGCGATGAAGTCATCATCGAACCCTTTGATGTTTCCAAAGTGGAAGATCCTTCCCTGATCATTTATTCTCCCATCAAAAAATGGGAAAACAAACTGATCGTGACAAACGGCGACCAGACAGACACCGTTTATGATTTCATCAAAGACGGCAAAACATTTGAAGAAGCTCTGGAAACAAGAGAATTTGAACCTGACGCACCGAACTTTACCCCTAGAATCAGTGGTATGCTCACATTCGGGGAAAAAGATTTCGCATACAAAATGAGTATCCTGAAAAGCGCAGACGCAGAAGGCAGCGCATGCAACCGCTACACCTTCTCCTATGCTGCAACAGCAGGTCTGGGTCACTTCATCCATACTTATGCTTGCGACGGCAACCCCCTGCCTACATTCCAGGGTGAACCTGAACGTGTGGCAATCCCCGATGACATTGACACATTCCTGAATGAAATCTGGGAAAACTTGAATGAACAGAACAAAATCTCCATTTATGTTCGCTACATCGATCTGGAAACAGGCGCTGTAGAAAACAGAATGATCAACAAAAACAAATAAATCAAAAGAGGAGTACAGGATGCACGAAAACAAGGAAATTTATATTTCACCTTTTTCTACCCGTTATGCCAGCAAGGAAATGCAGGAAGTATTTTCCGAACAGTTCAAATTCCGCACATGGCGCAGACTTTGGATTGCATTGGCTAAGGCAGAAAAAGCATTGGGTTTGGATATTACAGATGAACAGATTGCACAGATGGAGGCGTTTAAAGACGACGTCAATTACGAAGTGGCGGAAGAAAGAGAACGAATCGTTCGCCATGACGTTATGAGCCATGTTTATGCCTTCGGGAAACAGTGTCCCGCGGCGGAACCCATCATCCATTTGGGCGCAACCAGCTGCTATGTAGGGGATAATACAGACATCATCATTCTGCGTAAGGCTTCCGAAATCATTTTGAAGAAAGCGGCGCAGGTGCTGAAAAATTTGTCTGATTTCGCTATGGAATATAAGGACATGCCTTGCCTTGCGTATACCCATTTGCAGCCTGCACAGCTGACCACCGTTGGCAAACGTGCGGCTCTGTGGATGTATGAACTTTCTCAGGATGTGCTGGAACTGGAACATCGTCTGGACAAGCTGCTGCTTTTGGGTTCCAAAGGTACCACTGGCACACAGGCAAGCTTTATGGAGCTCTTTGACGGCGATGAGGAAAAAATCAAGAAAATGGAAACCATGATTGCCGATGAAATGGGATTCCCCGGCGTGGTTCCCGTTTCCGGTCAGACTTATTCCAGAAAAGTTGACGCTTATTTCCTCTCTGTTCTGTCCGGCTTTGCCCAGAGCGCTTATAAATTCTCCAATGACATGCGTATTTTGCAGTCCTTTGAGGAAATGGAGGAACCTTTTGAAAAGAATCAGATCGGTTCTTCCGCAATGCCTTACAAGCGCAATCCCATGCGCAGTGAGCGTATTTCCGCACTGGCAAGATATGTCATTGTAGATTCTCTGAATCCGGCACTGACAGCAGGAACCCAGTGGTTTGAACGTACTCTGGATGACTCAGCAAATAAACGTGTTTCCATTGCGGAAGCGTTTCTGGCAGTAGATGCCATTTTAAATATCTATATCAACGTGACCGGCGGCATTGTGGTCTATGATAAGGTTGTCAACCGCCGTGTCATGGAAAAACTGCCTTTTATGGCAACAGAAAATATCCTGATGCAGTCTGTGAAAAAAGGCGGCAACAGACAGGAACTTCACGAACGTCTGCGTACCCATTCCCATGGGGCAGCGGCAAAAGTGAAACTGGAAGGCGGCGCCAACGACCTGATTCAGCGTATTGTGGACGATCCCGCATTCCCTCTGACAGAAGAGGAAATCTATGCGGAACTGGACCCCAAGCGTTATATCGGCAGATGTGCCTCTCAGGTGGAAGAACTGGTGGCTTATACCATCCAGCCTATTTTGCAGCGGTGGCATGACGGCGAAATCCAGGCAGAATTGAAGGTTTGAAATTTTAGAAGGAGAGAAGCGGTATGAAAGAATTTGAATTGAAATATGGTTGTAACCCCAACCAGAAACCGGCAAAAATCTTTATGGCGGACGGCAGTGATTTGCCCATTGAAATTCTCAACGGCAAACCGGGTTATATCAACTTTTTGGATGCGTTCAACAGCTGGCAGCTGGTGAAAGAACTGAAGGAAGCCCTGGGCATGCCTGCGGCAACCTCCTTTAAACATGTAAGCCCCACTTCCGCAGCAGTAGGTGTACCTATGAGCGCGGAACTGAAAAAAGCTTGCTTTGTAGACGATATCGAAGGTCTGGATGATTCTCCCATCGCTCTGGCTTACGCAAGAGCAAGAGGCACAGACAGAATGTGCTCCTTTGGTGACTGGGTAGCCCTCAGCGATGTTTGTGACGAAGTAACCGCTCGTCTGCTGAAAAGAGAAGTTTCTGACGGTATCATCGCTCCCGGCTACACACCAGAAGCACTGGAAATCCTGAAAAGCAAACGCAAAGGCAGCTACAACATCGTAAAGATCGACCCGAACTATGTACCTGAAAAACAGGAAAGAAAACAGGTTTACGGCATCACATTTGAACAGGGCAGAAACGATTTCAAAATCGACGAAGAACTGCTGAACAATATCGTGACAGAAAACAAAGAACTGCCTGATGCAGCAAAACGCGACCTGATCATCGCTCTGATCACACTGAAATATACACAGTCCAACTCCGTATGCTTTGCAAAAGACGGCCAGGCTATCGGCGTTGGCGCAGGTCAGCAGTCCAGAATCCACTGCACCAGACTGGCTGGCGGCAAAGCGGACGTATGGCATCTGCGTCAACATGAAAAAGTGCTGAACCTGCCTTTCCTGCCTACCGTTGGCAGACCTGACAGAGATAATACCATCGACGTTTATATCTCTGACGACTATGAAGATGTTCTGGCAGAAGGTACATGGCAGAAATTCTTCTCTGAAAAACCAGAACCTCTTACAAAAGAAGAAAAGAGAGCATATCTGGATTCCATCAAAGGTGTGGCTCTGGGCAGTGACGCTTTCTTCCCCTTCGGTGACAACATCGAACGTGCGGCGAAGAGCGGCGTAACTTATATTGCGGAACCCGGCGGTTCCATCCGTGACGACAATGTCATCGAAACCTGCAACAAATTCGGCATGGTTATGGCATTTACCGGCATGAGACTGTTCCATCACTAAGAGAGAAAACGGGAGGAATCAATCTATGAAAGTTATGGTTGTAGGCGGCGGTGGCAGAGAACATACCATCGTGAAGAAGATCAAGGAAAACAAAGATGTGACAGAACTGTACGCACTGCCTGGCAACGGCGGTATCGCGCAGGATGCTGTCTGTGTGGATATCGGCGCAAAGGACATTGACGGCATTGTAGCATTCGCAAAGGAAAAAGCCATTGATTTCGCAGTGGTAGCTCCTGACGATCCTCTGGTACTGGGCGCAGTTGACGCACTGGAAGCCATTGGCGTACCTTGCTTCGGCCCCAACAAAAATGCGGCGATTTTGGAAGGCAGCAAAGTGTTCTCCAAAAATCTCATGAAACAATATAACATCCCCACAGCGGCTTACGAAGTTTTTGACAACGCCGAAGACGCTCTGGCTTATCTGGAAACAGCACCCATTCCCACTGTTATCAAAGCAGACGGTCTGGCACTGGGCAAAGGCGTTATCATCGCTGAAACAAGAGAACAGGCAAAAGCTGGCGTAAAAACCATCATGGAAGATAAAGTATTCGGTGCCAGCGGTGACCACATCGTTGTGGAAGAATTCCTGACAGGCCCCGAAGTTTCCGTTCTGGCATTCACAGACGGCAAAACCATGATTCCTATGGTTTCTTCCATGGACCACAAACGTGCCCTGGATGGCGATAAAGGTCTGAACACAGGCGGTATGGGTACCGTAGCACCCAACCCTTACTATACAGAAGCTGTTGCGGAAGAATGTATGAAAACCATCTTCCTGCCTACTATGGAAGCTATGAACAAAGAAGGCAGAACATTCAAAGGCTGCCTGTACTTTGGTCTGATGCTGACACCCAATGGTCCTAAGGTAATCGAATATAACTGCCGTTTCGGTGACCCCGAAACACAGGTAGTTCTGCCTTTGCTGGAAAGCGACCTGCTGAGCATTATGCAGCATATCGCCAACGGCACACTGGCAGATGCTGAAGTAAAATTCAGCAACAAAGCAGCTTGCTGTGTTATCATGGCATCTGAAGGCTATCCCGGCAAATACGAAACCGGCTATGAAATCACACTGCCCGCAGATTCCAGCAGAATCTTCGTGGCTGGCGCGAAAATCAAAGACGGCAAACTGGTGACAGGCGGCGGCCGTGTACTGGGTGTGACAGAAGTGGCTGACACACTGGCAGAAGCGGTGGATAAGGCATATGAAACGGTAAAAACCGTAAGTTTTGCAAACGCATATTATCGGAAAGATATTGGTAAAAAAGCCCTTGCGGCGGAGGTGTAACATCTATGGTTTATAGAATTTATGTGGAGAAAAAACAGGGTTTGCAGACAGAAGCAGACGGCTTGAGAGCCGATCTGGTGAACCTGCTGGGCATCAAAGGTCTGACAGGTCTGCGCCTTTTGAATCGTTACGACGTAGAACACATTGACAAAGAATTGTTTGAAAATTGCAAAACAACGGTATTTTCCGAACCTCAGCTGGATGATCTGCTGACAGAAATCCCTCAGGACGGCGCGAAAGTGTTCGCAGTAGAATTTTTGCCCGGTCAGTTCGACCAGAGAGCAAACTCCGCAGCAGAATGTATCCAGATTATTTCCAAACAGGACAGACCTCTGGTAAAGAGCGCAAAAGTTTACCTGCTGTACGGTGATCTGAGTGACGCTGATGTGGAAGCTATCAAGAAATATGTCATCAACCCCGTGGAATCCAGAGAAGCTGCTCTGGCAGAAGCAGATACACTGGAAATGGTATATGAAATCCCCACTTCCGTGGCAACACTGGATGGTTTCTGTGAAATGGACGAAGCTGCACTGGCACAGTTCGTGGCAGATCAGGGTCTGGCAATGGATTTGGAC
>CATZIM010000030.1 GCA_958420075.1 uncultured Clostridia bacterium
TACCTGTTTCCCAGGCCAATGCAGCTGCATCGGTTTCACCGTTTTTTTCTGTCAATTCCACAATTTTTTCCATCAACAGCAAATATGTTGCTTCCATCATTCTCATCTCCTTTTTGTATTGAGTATACCATGTATGTCCATGGGGAACAATCACCAGTTTTCTGACTATTTTGCAAACTAGATATACATGTATTTATATTCATCCAAAGCATTCAAATTCTCTGCTTATTTCCTATAAAAATAATTGAGCGCCCAAAAAATCATTTATAAAAATGAACGTTATCATTTCATTTCTCTTGCCAAATCATTAATAAATTCTATGTTTTATTTTTAAATTCTGTGTTCAAAAATTAAATTTATATATTTTTTTAATTATTATATTTCTATCCGCAAAATAAAAATATTGAAATATCAACATTTTTATTGTTTTATTGAAAAATAAGTCATAAATCTATTCAATAAATCTATTTGACTTTTCTATAATTCATTGATATATTTAATAAATAAAAATACACAAGGAATTTTCAAAGACATACAAAGACAAATGTCTTTATAAATTCATTTTTCAGACGAAAGGGTGATTCTATTGCTTACTTACAACAAGAAGAAAAATCTGCTGGAACTGTATAAGTATCAGTACAGCCTGCAGGATGTTCAAGAACCAAACCTGTACCGTGACAACTTCAATTATGACGAAGTACCAAAAGTTACATTCAACTATCGACTGGTTCCTATGAACTGTCCTGACGAAATCTGGATCACTGATACAACTTTCCGTGACGGCCAGCAGGCACGTGCACCCTATACCGTTGATCAGATTGTAACATTATATAAAATGTTAAGCCGTCTGGGCGGCCCCAAAGGCAAAATCAGAACCTGCGAATTTTTCCTTTACAGCGAAAATGACCGCAAAGCCATTCGCGCCTGTCAGGAACAGGGATTGAAATTCCCCGAAATCACTGGTTGGATTCGTGCCACCAAAGAGGACTTTAAACTGGTAAAAGATATGGATCTGGAAGAATGCGGCATTCTGGTAAGCTGCTCTGACTACCATATTTTCAATAAATTACATAAAACAAGAAAACAGGCAATGGACGGTTATCTGGAAGTGGTAAAAGCCGCTTTAGACATGGGCATTCGTCCCCGCTGCCATTTTGAAGACGTTACCAGAGCCGATTTCTACGGCTTTGTAGTTCCCTTTGCTCAGGAACTGCGTCACCTTATGGAGCAGTATCAGATTCCCGTAAAAATCCGTTTCTGCGACACCATGGGCTATGGCGTTCCCTATCCTGGCGCTACACTGCCCCGCAGCGTTCCCGGTATCATTTATGGTATCAACCACTTCGGTCAGTTCCCCAGCGAACTTATTGAATGGCACGGACACAACGACTTCTACAAAGCTGTTGTAAACGCTACTACCGCATGGCTCTACGGCGCATCTTCCGTAAACTGCTCTCTGCTGGGCATTGGCGAACGTACCGGCAACACACCACTGGAAGCTATGGTTATGGAATATGCACAGATCCGCGGCACACTGGATGGTATGGACCCTACCGTTATCACAGAAATTGCCGAATATTACGAAAAAGAACTTGGATACAAGATTCCCGAAAGAACACCTTTTGTCGGCGCTGACTTCAACGTGACCCGCGCAGGCATCCACGCTGACGGCGTTGCAAAGGACGAAGAAATTTACAACATCTTCAACACAGCAAAAATCCTGAACCGCCCTCTGGGTGTAGAAATCAACAAAAACTCCGGTTCTGCCGGCATCGCTTACTGGCTGAACCACAATCTGCAATTAGAAGGTAATACAAAAATTGATAAAAACGCACCTGAAGTCGCACTGCTGAAAGATTGGGTAGATAAGCAGTACGAAGACGGCCGCGTTGCCTATATCAGTAAAGAAGAATTGATTGATGCCATCCAGGAACTGACACCACACCTTATGGCATACATCAAAGAATGAAAGAAAATTGAGGAGGCTTTCACATGAATATCACTGAAAAACTGATTAAATCTCATCTGGTCAGCGGAGAAATGATTCCCGGCAAGGAAATCGCCATCAAAATTGACCAGACCCTGACACAGGATTCCACAGGCACAATGGCTTATCTGCAGTTTGAAGCCATTGGCATCCCCAGAGTCAAAACAGAAAAATCTGTTGCATACATCGACCACAACACATTACAGACAGGCTTTGAAAACGCCGATGACCACAAATATATCCAGACAGTTGCCAAAAAACACGGCATTTATTTCTCCAAACCTGGCAACGGCATCTGCCATCAGGTACATCTGGAACGTTTCGGCAAACCCGGCAAAACACTGCTGGGCTCTGACAGCCATACTCCTACTGGCGGCGGCATCGGTATGCTGGCCATCGGTGCAGGCGGTCTGGATGTAGCAGTTGCCATGGGCGGCGGCGCTTACTATCTGGCAATGCCCCGTGTTTGCCGTGTAGTACTGACTGGTAAACTGAGCCCTTGGGTAACTGCAAAAGACGTGATTCTGGAAGTACTGCGCAGACTGTCCGTAAAAGGCGGCGTCGGCAAAGTTATGGAATACGCTGGCGAAGGTGTAAAAACACTGAGCGTTCCCCAGAGAGCAACCATCACAAACATGGGCGCAGAACTGGGCGCAACTACATCCGTATTCCCCAGTGACGAAGTGACAAAAGCATTCCTGAAAGCACAGGGTCGTGAAGAAGACTGGATTGAACTGAAAGCAGACGATGACGCTATCTATGATGAAGAAATCACCATCGCTTTGGATGAAATCGAACCTTTGGTAGCATGTCCTCACAGCCCTGACAACATCAAAAAAGTAAGTGAAATCAAAGATCTGGCAGTGGATCAGGTTGCCATCGGCAGTTGCACAAACTCCTCTTACACAGATATGATGACAGTTGCTGCTCTGCTGAAAGGCAAAACCGTTGACCCGAACGTAAGCCTTGTTATTGCTCCCGGCTCCAAACAGGTTATGAACATGCTGGCTGCCAACGGCGCACTGGCTGACATCATTTCCGCCGGCGCACGTATTCTGGAATGCGGCTGCGGCCCTTGTATCGGTATGGGTCAGGCGCCTGCAACCAATGCGGTATCCCTGCGTACCATCAACAGAAACTTTGAAGGCAGAAGCGGCACAAAATCCGCTCAGGTATACATCGTCAGCCCCGAAACAGCTGTTGCCAGCGCATTGACTGGGAAACTGACAGACCCTCATACATTGGGTGAAGCACCTGTCATCCCTATGCCTGAAGAATTCATGGTAAATGATAACCTGATCATCCCTCCCGCTCCCGAAGGCGAATGTGTGAAAGTAGTAAGAGGCCCCAATATCCAGCCTTTCCCCAAAAACACAAAAGTGCCTAAAGAAATCAAAGGCGGTGCGCTGATCAAAGTGGATGACAACATCACCACAGACCACATCATGCCCTCCAACGCAAAACTCCTGCCCTTCCGCTCCAACGTGCCTTATCTGGCAGATTACTGCCTGACACCTTGTGATCCGGAATTTCCTGCAAGAGCGAAAAAAGCTGGCGGCGGTTTCATCATTGCCGGTCAAAACTATGGTCAGGGCAGCAGCCGTGAACATGCGGCACTGGCACCTCTGCAGTTGGGCGTAAAAGCAGTTATCGCAAAATCCTTCGCACGTATCCACATGGCAAACCTGATCAACAATAGTATCCTGCCTCTGGTATTCGTCAACGAATGGGATTACGACAACATCAAACTCGGCGATGAATTTGTCATCAAATACGCTGCCGACCAGATTAAGGGCGCTGCACAGGGTCAGATCGTCAATGTAACCTGTGTAAAAACCGGGGAAGAAATCCCTACTCGCCTGAACATCTCCGAACGTCAGAGAGATATTCTGCTGGCAGGCGGTCTGCTGAACTATACAAAAGAATCCAACTAATGCAATTTAAGGAGGAAAAATTCCATGTCATATAAAGTTACTTTGATCCCCGGTGACGGCAGCGGCCCGGAAGTCATTGCTGCCGCAAAAAGAGTTGTAGAAGCAACAGGCGTTGCCATCGAATGGGAACAGGCAGAAGCCGGTGCAGCCATGATTGAAAAATATGGCACTCCCCTGCCCGATGAAACCATCGAATCTATCCGCAGAAACGGCGTTGCGTTGAAAGGCCCTGTTACCACCCCTGTCGGTACCGGTTTCCGCAGTGTCAACGTAGCGATGCGTAAAATTTTCGACCTGTATGCAAACGTACGCCCTGCCAAAACTTATCCCGGTGTCATCAGCCGCTATGATAACATTGATCTGGTAGTCGTTCGTGAAAACACTGAAGACCTGTACGCAGGCATTGAACATATGGTTGGCGAAGATGCGGCAGAAAGCATCAAACTCATCACCAGAAAAGGCTGCGAAAGAATCATCCGTTATGCTTTCGATTTTGCCGTCAGAGAAGGCAGAAAGAAAGTAACCGCTGTGCATAAAGCAAACATCATGAAATGCACAGACGGCATGTTCCTGGACATTGCAAGACAGATTGCAAAAGAATATCCTCAGATCGAATTCAACGACAGTATCGTAGACGCAATGTGCATGCGTCTGGTAATGCATCCCGAGGACTATGATGTACTGGTATGCCCCAACCTGTATGGTGACATCGTTTCCGACCTGTGCGCAGGTCTGGTAGGCGGTCTGGGCCTGACTCCCAGTGCAAACATCGGTGTCAGCGGCGCTATTTTCGAACCCATCCACGGTTCCGCTCCTGACATTGCCGGACAGCACAAAATCAATCCCACAGCGGCGATCCTCTCCGCTTCTCTGATGCTGGCGCATCTGGGCGAAGCAAAAGCTGCTGCGGACATTGAACAGGCTGTGACAAAAGTCATTTCTGAAGGCAAAACACTGACCCAGGATATGGGTGGTACTGCTTCCACAGAAGAATTTGCTGACGCAGTCATCGCAGCACTGTAATATTCACAGAAAACACAAAAGCTGGAAATTCAAGAATTTGAACTTCCAGCTTTTTTTATGTTTCTTTTTCTTTTTTGCATGTTTTACAGCTTCCGCCGCATCCCAGTACAAAACCGGCGGAAATGGCGTCTGTATGGCATACGCTTTTACATTGCCCACAGCGGATACATTCGGGGCTGTTGATATTCTTCGTAACTTCTACACCCATTGGACAGATTTTCTCACAGGCACCGCAATGGTCGCAGCGGGAAGCGTCTACTTCCATGTGATAAAAGCTGAATCTTTGGAACAATCCATAGAAAGCACCCAAGGGGCAGATATATTTGCAGAAGGGTCTGCAAATCAATATGGAAGAAAGAATGGTCAATATCAGCAGAATCATTTTCCAGTTGAACAGCCAGCCAATCATTTCCCGCAAGCTTTCATTTGTCAGCATCAGGGGAATACCGCCTTCCAGTGTCCCTGCCGGACAAATATACTGGCAGAAGTACGGCGGCGCAATGCCAAAGGGATTGGCAAGAAACATAGGCAGCAATATAACCGGTACAGCCAACATCACATATTTCAGATACCGCAATCCCTTATCCAACTTTGCAGGAACTTTTATCTTTGGACTTTTGATTTTATAGAGCAAGTCCTGCAAAAAACCGAAGGGACAAAGGAAGCCGCAGACCACTCTGCCCAATAATACGCTGACAAAGAGCAAAAAACCGAATACATAATAACTGAATTGGAATTTTCGGTCACCCAGAACCGACTGCAAAGCGCCAATGGGACATGCCCCTACGGCACCAGGGCAGGAATAGCAGTTCAAACCTGGTACACAGACGAATTTTTGCCCGCCTGTCTGTATCCTCCCCTGCGTAAAGCCAATCAGATAGCCATTGGACACAACTGTGGCAATCAGCTGTATGATATGACGTCTCTTTTCTGTTTTTTTCATCAGCCTACTCCTATACATTCCAGGCAAATGGTGATTGCCTTTTTTAATACCGTCAGATGTTCCTGACGGAGGAAGCCATAAGCCATCATGCCCATGGAAAAAAGAAGGAGCGGATATTTGATCCATCCGCCCCAAACAGTATTCTGCTTACAATTCATTGAATCAACTCCAGACGTGCATTGATTTCTTCCAGATAAGCCGCCTTGATTTCTCCTGATTTTCCAGGTACGCCTACAACAGGATTGCCAATGACATTCCCTTCTTTATCAATAAAGAATGTGGTAGGAGCGCTGGAAATATACTGGATTACATTTTCCTGCAGGCTATCACTGGGCAACAGCACCGGATATTTTACACCGCAGTAATCCAAAATTTCCTGTGTGAAAGCGGTATCATCACTGCCGTCAACACAAATGGAAATCAGATTTACATTTTCCGGCAAAGCTTCATCCAGCTCTGCCAGTTCCGGCATTTCGGAAATGCAGGGATTACACCATGTTGCCCACACATTGACAACCGTCATATCATAGTCTGCGAAGATATCCTGTGTGACGGTTTCCCCAGTCAACAGTGTGGTTTCAAAGTTGGTAAAACTACCGGAGAAATTGCTTTCCGGCACTGCAGATGCAGGGAAAATGAAGATCTTGTTTTTGAAATTTGGTCGATCTTCAATGATTGCATTCAAATTGCTTTTTTCCTCATCTGTCAGCACCAGAGCGCTGTAATCATCATTATATCCCAGATAATAATCGCTGTCAAAAGCTGTTGCGATCTTTTCCACGTTACTGTAGATGTTTGTAAATTCTGTATAAACTTCTTGTGCTTTTTGATCATTCTTCGGCAAACGGCATACACCGGTGAAGAAGAAAATTTCATTGCTCAGCTTTGCAGAAAGTGCTTCCTGTTCTTCCGCAGAGAGATTTTCCGAGCCCAGCATCTGATCGGAAACATCCTGCGGAATATAGAATAACGTTACCGCATAAGGAGAAATGACACTTCCGCCCACTTTTCCTTTATTTAATCCCACTGCAACAGGTTCTGTATTGGTGATACCGAATCCCATTTCAGACTGGGCAAACCAGTTTTCATGATCACCCAAAAGAAATGTGGTGCCATCCAAGGTCGTCATAACCTCTGTGTTAAAGGCATCATTGACCTGTGCGCCATCATCTAAAGTAGAAACTGTGTGTTCTGACGTACTCTGCACCTCATCCGAAGCACACCCACTGAAGGCTGCCGTGCAAAGTGACAATGTCAAAAATACGCAAAGTAATTTTTTCATGATGGTGTTCCTCCGTATTCTCTTGAAGTTTCCGTGTCTTTATGAATACTACAGGGAATCCCTGTGGATGTCAAGAGAAAGAATGGCGAAAAGTAGTAAGATTTTGTTAAGAAAAAATGATAGAAACATAGATGTTCTAAAAGGATGAATACAACATCTATTACCTGTAATCCGCCAGACAAATGCCGGAATCCGTTATGATTTTTCGGAATTCATCCATTTCTTCTTCTGTGGGTGTGGCAAAGGTATCGTCTGGTGTTTCCATGCCCAATGCCTCATATTTTCCAAATCCGAATTTATGATAAGGCAGCAGTTCCATTTTTGCCTGCGGCAAATGGGTATGGACAAATGCCGCACTTGCTTTGATATTTTCCGCATCCGCATTGACGCCTTTGATGACAGGAATGCGGATAACGATTTCCGCCGGCAATTCCTTCAGACGTTTGATGTTTTCCAGTATCTTTTCATTGCCAACACCTGTAAAATAGGCATGTTTTGCGGAATCCATATGTTTCAGATCCATGAAGATCAGATCCATCCGCTGCAAAACAGGCTTCAGCGCATCAAAATCAAAATAGCCGCAGCTTTCCATGGCTAAATGAAACCCCATGTCATATAATGTTTCGGAAAGTTCATTCAAAAATTCCCGCTGCATGGTGGTTTCTCCGCCGGAAAAAGTAATGCCGCCACCGGACTGCATATAAAACAGGCGGTGTTTTTTCACTTCTTCCACAATTTCAGAAACCTCTTTTTCCACAACCATGCGTTTCTTGGCATTCTTCGGACAAACATCGGCGCACTTGCCGCATCCATCACATTTTTCCCGCTGTTTAGGGTCATTGAGATTAATTCCGTTGTGGACATGACAAACGGTGGTACAAAGTCCACAACCGATACAAAGCTTTTCATAAAATGCCGTTTTCGGCTTTTGGTCGAACCCTTCCGGATTGGAACACCATTTGCACCGCAGGGGACAGCCTGCCATAAAAATGGTGGTTCGAATACCCTCCCCGTCATTGACGGAAAAAGGCTGTAACTGCATCACATATCCCTTCATTGATTCCATTCCTTTCTGCTATGAGAAGAACAGACCGGCAATGCCGGTCTGTCAGATTTCTTAGAATGTTTCGTGTGCGTTTCTTGCAATGATAGAATCCTGCATGGACTTGGACAGGTTGACAAACTGTGTGCTGTAACCTGCTACACGCACCAGCAGATCTTTATAGTCTTCTGGATGTGCCTGTGCCTTGCGGAGGGTTTCTGTAGAAACCGTATTGAACTGCACATGGAATGCACCCAGCGCAAAGTAAGACTGAATCATAGCCCCCAGATTTGCCTGACCACGCTTGGTTGCCACCAGATCCTGATTCAGACGGAGGTTCAGCAGTGTACCGCCGCTGTGGATATCCTGATTCAGTTTTGCAGCGGAACGCATTGCAGCCAAAGGTGTGGAAGTATCTGTGCCTACATAAGGAGATACGCCTTCGGAAATGGGTTCTGTTGCCTTTCTGCCGTCCGGTGTAGCCCCCAGCACCTTACCTGTAGGCAGGTAGTTGGAAATGCCCATGAATGCGGACAGGAAGTGATTGCCATTGATATCTTTATATTTATGAACTTCCTGATAGAAGAAGTTGCCGATTTCTCTTGCAATATCATCTACATAATCATCGTCATTGCCGTATTTGGGAGCAGCCTGCACTTTTGCACGGAGTTCATCATAGCCTTCCCAGTTATTGTTGATGGCATCGATGATTTCTGCCATGGTAACAGATTTTTCTTCAAATACCAGCTTTTTGATGGCTGCCAGAGAGTTTGCCACAACGGCAATACCGATACCTGTGATAACGGGACCGATATTATATTTTGCGCCGCCTTTTGTCAGGTCTTTGCCGTTCTTCATGCAGTCCTCAATACATGCGGACATGAAAGGTCTGGGAACCATTTCCACATGGAGGCGCTGGGCTGTAATCAAGCTGATAACAGCCTGTTTGATGAGATAAGCAAACTGTTTGTAGAAAGCTTCTTCCACTTCTTCATATGTAGAGAATGTTTTAGGGTCTTTTTCATCCAAGGCGATTTTCTTGCCGCTGAGACGGCTTTTGCCTTCGTTTGTGGCAAATTCCAGAGCTGCCGCAAAGTTCAGGTTCGCTGCGGAAGTCCATTCCCCTGTTTTACGGAAATGAGGTACCACACAGCCACAGTTAGACCAGTCGCGAGCGTCTTCCGGTTCATAACCTGCGTTTACCAGCATCTGATAGCCTGCGTTATCGCTGTGGATTGCAGGGAAGCCAGTGCCTTTGCTTACCAGATGTGTCACAGCCGCCATAAAATCATCAGGGGTATCCGGATGGATACGTACGCTCAAGCCAGGCTGATGTGCCAGTGTATCTTCTGTTGCTTTCAAGCACATGTAAGACAGCTCATTGGTAGCGTCTTTCCCATCTCTGGTTCTGCCGCCTACTGTCAGGTTCTGGAACTGGTTATAACCAGCGAAGAAATCAGCTGTATTGGCGGAAATTGTCCAAACCCATTCAGAAAGTTTCAGCCACAGGCATTCGATCAGTTCCTGTGCTTCATCAGGTGTGATGATACCAGCTTCTTTATCTGCTTTATAATAAGGATACATATACTGGTCGAAACGTCCGGGGTTCCATGCCAGAGGGTTTTCGGACAGAATGCCGCCCAGCTGTGTGAACCACATGAACTGCATCGCTTCACGGAAAGATTTGGGCGGATTTTCAGGAACTACATCACAGATTTCCGCAATCTGCAGCAGTTCTGCTTTTCTGGTTTCGTCAGCTTCTTCTGCTGCCATTTCTCTTGCTTTTTCCGCATAACGGTTTGCCAGACGGATGATACCATCACATACCAGCACGATGGAACGATAGAATTCCATCTTTTCCGCACCTTCCAGAGATGTAGCATCTAACTCTGCCAGATAAGCTTCCGCTTCTTTTTTGATGCCGCCAAAGCCTTTTTTGAACAGCACATCCTGATAGTCTGCGGTGATTTCCCCTACTGCCTGGCGCCATTTGGAGTCTGTATCTACAAAACCTGTATCCACAGCCACCCGTTTGGTTTCCTCAGAAATCTGCGCCAAAAATGCTTCTTCCAGAGATTTATGTTCCCAATAAGGGAAAATTTCTTTTCTGACAAATGCACGCTGTTCGTCTGTCATTTCATAAGGGTCCTGTGCACGGGTTGCAAAGGTATCCATTTCACGATCCACCCATGTCCAGGAAAATTCAGGCGTCAGGATGCCGCATTTGCGAAATTCACCGGTGCAACCAACGATCAGTTCATCGGAGAAAATATTGACACATAATTCATTACATGTGTCATAAAATGCCTGTGCACGGCGAATGGCAACAGGCTGCCCTTCCGTTCTTTTATGAGATTCTGTCCAGATGCGTGCTCTCTCGTAAGAAATGGCAGGCTTACTGTTTACATAGTTTAAACGGATTCGTTCTACTCTGTCGGTAATGCTCATTGCGTTCATCCTCTCTTTTTATGTACTATTTCTGATAATAAATCAACATGCAGATGCGTGTAGTACTGTCCTTGCAGCCATTTTCATAAACATGTGGTCTGTCTGCTTGAAAATGAATGGCATTGCCCGCTTCCACTTGATGGCGTTTTCCGTCTGTTTCCAATACAAAACACCCCTCATAGACCATTACAAATTCTTCTGTTCCTGGGTCATGGGCTTCGGAAATGGATCTGGAACCCGGATCCAATTCAATATGCAGCATTTCAAATTTCCGTTCATGATGATACGGAAAAAATGGATACAGACGAAAATGTCCGCCATCACTGAGAAGCGGGTTTACCTCATCTTTAAAAATAATTTCCGCTTCTTTCTCGGACTGCTCCAAAAGACCTGTAAAAGAGATATGAAGCCCTGTGGCAATTTTCCATAAAGTAGCTATTGTCGGACTGGATTCCCCCCGTTCGATCTGCCCCAACATGCTTTTGCTGACGCCCGTCATTTCCGAAACAGCGTCCAGACTCCATTTATTCTCTTTTCGTATCCTTTTTAGGTTTTCAGCAATAATACCGCTCATTGTATCCATGCATATTCCTCCTGTAAACAAACGTCTTTTTAATAGCATAGCATTTGAAAAGGAACACGTCAATGAATTGGTATTGCGGCACTTTTCATAGACAGCGTCTAAAATGTACGTTATAACGCATCTATATTGGAAGCGTATCACACTGCACGGAATTTGTCAACAGATTTGAACGTTTTTTAGGAATATTTGAGCGTTTTATCGTACAAATTAAAAGAGGTTCTCATACAACATAACGGACAAAAAAGAAAAGAGCCAAAAATTTAGTAAATTTACCAAATTTTTGGCTCTAATTTTGACATTTAAAAAGCTCAGCCTTTCAGCTTCAGAATTTCATCCAGAATCTTATGGGCAACTTCTTCTTTTGTCAGAAGTTCCAGCTGGATTTCTTCCTGTTTGGAAATCATGGTAACCACATTGGTGTCTGTGCCAAAGCCGCTGCCTGCTACTTTCAGGTTATTGGCAATAACCAGATCAATGTTTTTCTTATCCAGTTTCACGCGGGAGTTTTCCAGCATATTCTGGGTTTCCATGGAAAATCCGCAATAGAACTGACCTTCTCTGCGATGTTCACCCATATATTTCAGAATATCATGGGTAC
>CATZIM010000031.1 GCA_958420075.1 uncultured Clostridia bacterium
AGAGGCTTACCGTCCTTACGAAACGGCGGAAAAGACCTATACCGCAGAGGAGGCCAAAGCCCTTTTGGAAGCAAAATGCAAGGAAAAAGCGGCGGAAGGGCTGGCAGAAGGCGAGTCCGTGCAGCAGACGGAAATCAGATATGAAACATATACAGACAGAGTCCGGGCAGTCTGCAAAGTGACTTTGTCCGAAGAAATTGGAAAAAAACAAGTGAGAAAGGAATTTGATGCTGAAGATGAGTCAAATAGAGAGAACGATTCAGTTGGAGAATGACATTATCCTGCCTGTATTCGGGCAGTTTGACAGCAATATCAGAAAAATCGAAAAAAGCTGCGGTGTGCAGATTGTCAACCGCGGCGATGATGTGAAAGTTGTGGGGGAAGAAAGAGGCGTACACAAGGCGTGGAATGTGCTCAACTCCATGGCTGCCCTTGCCCGCAGAGGGGAAGAAATCACAGAACAGAATCTGGAATACTTCATTTCTTCTGCCGAAGAAGCGGATTTGCAGGAATTGGAAAAGGTTTATGACAACCTGATCTGCATCACTGCCAACGGCAGACCTTTGAAGCCCAAGACCATGGGGCAGAAAAAATATATCGACCTGATGAAGGACAATACAGTGGTATTTGGCATCGGCCCTGCTGGTACTGGGAAAACCTATCTGGCTATGGCGATGGCCATCACCGCATTCAAAAACAACGAAGTCAACCGCATCATTTTGACCCGTCCTGCCATTGAAGCAGGGGAAAAACTGGGCTTTTTGCCGGGGGATCTGCAGCAGAAGGTAGACCCTTATCTGCGTCCCCTCTATGATGCGCTTTATGAAATTATGGGGGTAGAAAATTTCACAAAAAATATGGAAAAAGGGCTCATTGAAGTGGCGCCCCTGGCGTATATGCGCGGACGTACACTGGATAACGCCTATATTGTACTGGATGAAGCCCAGAACACCACACCGGAACAGATGAAAATGTTCCTGACCCGTATCGGGTATGGTTCCAAGGCGGTCATTACGGGGGACTTGACACAGATCGACTTGGCAGAGGGAAAACGCTCCGGCTTGTTGGAAGCTACTAAGATTTTGAGCGGCATTGAGGGCATCGGCATGATTACCCTCACCAACAAGGACGTTGTGCGTCATCCACTGGTACAGAAAATCATTCTGGCATATGAAAAGTTTGAATCCAGAAAGCGGAGTGAGGCAGATGGAAAGAAAGATAGCAGACGGGGCAGAGCGTAAAGAGCTGCACCGGATTGTATTGTTTGTGCTGGCCTTTGTGGTGACCATCGTCTGCATTGGGACAGGCTCTATCCAGCAGCGGGAAACGGTGCAGGTGGGCTCTGTTGCAACCAAGCGGTATGTGGCGCCGGAAGACACAGTGGATGAAGCGGCGACGGAAAAACTCCGGGAAGCGGCGGCAAACAGTGTGGGGCCAATTTATAAAACGGATACCACCGTCATGGATAAAAATGTGACGCTGGTGGAAGGGGTCTTTCAGGAGCTGGATACAGTTCTGGCAGGATTGCCGGAAGGGGAAAGTTTTTATAACGCCGTCCAGGAGATTTCTCTGGAATTGCCTGTGGTGCTGTCCAATCGGCAGCTCATGGCTTATGAAAATCTGACGGCAGATCAGCGGAACGCATTTGCCAATGACTGTGTATCGGTATTGAAGCAAATTTATGAAGAGGGAGTGACGGCAGACGGTCTGACGGAAGCGAAAGCGTCCGGGCTGACTTACTTGCAGGAACTGGCATGGAGCAGTGACTTAAAGACCATGGCAGGCGTCATTCTGTCGGCGGCTGTAGAGCCAAACCTCATTGTGGATGAGGCGGCTGTGGAAGCAGCCAAAGAGGAAAAACGGGAGGAAGTGGATGAGGTTCTCATCCGTAAAAACCAGAAGATTGTAGACGAAGGGGAAATTATTACCCAGGAGATTTATGACAAACTGGTGGCGCTGAATCTGGTCAGTGAAACAGGGCTGGAAGGCAGTTTGATGCCTATGCTGGGCAGTCTGGTCATTACCGGTATGCTCTTTGCGGCGCTGTATCTGTTTTTCCGATGGGGCAAGGGGAATATTCTTCTCAAGCCCAATGAAATACGCATGTTATTCACCATCTACATGATGATGGTGCTGCTCATACGGATATTGGCGAACCTGACGGTGTTCACCATTATCCCTGTAGGGCTGTTCGCTATGCTGGTGAGCCTGTTGGTAGGCAGACGGATGGCGTTGTGGCTCAATGCTTTGTTCTGCATCATTGGGTGCTTTATATTCAACGGGGATGTGCAGTTTTTGATGTACGCCCTCATCAGCGGTACTTTTGCCGCTCTTATCATTCAGAAAACAGACAAGCGTTCCCATCTGATTCCGGCGGCGCTGGGCATGGCGGCAGTGGATTTTGTGACCACCATTTCTCTGGGATTTTTCTTCGGAGAAGGGTATTCCGCGGAACTGTTGACCCAAAGCGGCATTGGCGCGGTAACAGGGCTGCTGTCTATGATTGTGGCTGTGGGCAGCCTGCCTTTCTGGGAAAATATGTTTGAGGCAAACACACCCCTGAGATTGATGGAACTGACCAATCCCAACAACGAACTGCTGCGGAAGCTCATGATTGAGGCACCGGGGACATATCATCATAGTTTGATTGTAGCGAATCTGGCGGAAACAGCCGTTTATGACATTGGCGGCAATACGGCGCTGGCGAGAGCCGGAGCTTATTATCACGACGTGGGAAAACTGCGGTATCCACAGTTTTTCGCGGAAAATCAGTCGGGGCATAACCCTCATGACGAACTGCCGCCGGAAAAAAGCGCAAAAATCATTACAGGACACACCAAAGGCGGACTGGAACTGGCAGAGAGGTATAAACTGCCGCCGGTGGTGCGGGATATGATTGTCGAGCACCACGGCAATTCTCTGGTGAAATTTTTCTATTTCAAAGCATTGAAGCTTTACGGCGCAGAGAATGTGAACGAAGGGGATTACCGCTATCAGGGACGCATCCCTTCCAGCCGGGAGTCGGCAGTTGTGATGCTGGCGGATACGGTGGAAGCGGCGGTGCGCTCTATGCTGGGAAATGGCAAGACTATGGAAGAAGCAGAAGCGGCTGTGAAAAACCTCATGAAAGACAAACTGGACGATGGACAGCTCAATAACAGCGGTTTGACTCTGAATGAGCTGGAAACCATTCGACTGGCTTTTCTGAAGGTGTTCCACGGCATGTATCACGAACGGGTTTCCTATCCGGAACAGAAGGAAATCCAAGAGGCTGCTAAGAAAAAGGCAGACACAGAACAGGAGGAAACAAACAGTGACAGTACTGATTGATATACGGACAGAGGGTTTTCCGGAAGAACTGGAAGCCGTTATGGAAAAAATCGCCCTGGACAGTCTGAAATACGAAGGCTTCCAGGAGGAATGCGAAATCAGCATTTCCATCGTGGATAACGAGGAAATCCATCAGATTAACAAACAATTTCGCGGCATCGACCGCCCTACGGACGTGCTGAGTTTTCCCCAGCTGACATTTGAAGAAGGGGAAATCATGGACAGAAACGAGAAGGGCGAAGTGGTGCTGGGGGATATTATCATTTCTCTGGAGCGGGCAAGAGAACAGGCGGAGGAATACGGTCATTCCCTGAAACGGGAAATTGCCTTCCTCACTGCCCACAGCATGCTCCATCTGCTGGGCTATGACCATATGGAGCCGGAAGAAGAAAAAGAAATGTTCGCCAAACAGAAAGAGATTCTGGAACTGGCGGGAATTCCCAGAGCATAAGGGAAAGGAAGTGTTTCCATGACAAATCAGGAACTCATCGCAAAGGCAAAAGAAGCAATGACAAAAGCCTATGCCCCTTACTCTCATTTCCAGGTGGGGGCGGCACTGCTGGCAAAGGACGGCAGGGTCTTTACAGGATGCAATGTGGAAAACGCCACTTATGGGGCGACCATCTGCGCAGAGCGGACAGCGGTGACAAAAGCTGTTTCCGAAGGCGTACGGGAATTTGAGAAAATTGCCATTGTGGCAAGCAGCGGTGATTACGCTGCTCCCTGCGGCATTTGCAGACAGGTACTTTTTGAGTTTATGCCGGAAGGAAAAGTGGTTCTTTGGAGCGAATTAGAAGGAGAGAAGGAATTTGCCCTGACGGAACTGCTGCCTTTTGGTTTCCGTGGGGAGGATATCAAGTAAGAGCCTGAGGAAAAGGGGGATTTCTCATGGAAGTGAAAGATATGAAAGTATCCATTGCGCCACAGGAGGTGCTGGAACTGGTGTGGCAAAAGGTAAGCGATGCCATTTCCGCAGAGTTTCTGGATAAATATATTCTGGAAACAGAACACGGCGTGGCAGCCATGGGATTATTTGAAAAATATTACATGCGTTCCAGCAATCGGGCGACACTGACGGTTCTTGCTACGGATTTTGATGGGGTGACCCATGTGCATCTGGCGGCAGGCGGCGGTGGACAAGGTGCTATTTTCCGTTTTGACTGGGGCGCAGGAGAAGATTTTGTGGAACTGGCGGAAAATGCTTTGCGTCAGTATATGTTGGAGTGATGGTTTATGGAAAAAAGCTGGGAAATTTTAGAGGGTGCCTGCAATCACTGCAAAAAGTGCCGCTTAGGTGAAATGCGGACAAACGTGGTCATTGGCAAAGGTAACCGCAGCGCGGATATTATGTTCATTGGGGAGGGACCCGGTCAGCAGGAAGATTTGACGGGGATTCCCTTTGTGGGCCCCGCGGGACAGCTGCTGGATAAAATGCTGGCGGCGGTGAATCTTTCTCTGGAGGATGTGTATGTGGCGAATATCGTCAAATGCAGACCGCCCGGAAACAGAGATCCCCATGATGACGAAAAAGAGGCGTGTTTGAATTATCTCAGATACCAGCTTGCCATGATTCACCCGAAGATCATCGTTTGTCTGGGCAGAATCGCGGCCACAACCATCATTTCTCCTGATTTTAAAATCACAAGACAGCGGGGGCAGTGGATCGAGCGGAAAGGCTATCACATCATCGCCACTTACCATCCTTCCGCATTATTACGGGACGAAACGAAAAAACGACCGGCTTGGGAAGATATGCAGGCCATTCGGAAAAAATATGATGAATTGAAAGAACAAGGAGTGTAAACAATGGAAGCAAAAGGCATTGAAGCATTGAAAGCAAGATTTGCAGGCATTGAAGTACAGGCAAATCCCAAAACCATGGATGAAATCGTGGAATACATCGAAACAAAATGGCAGGGCCAGCGGGTGAAAATCAAAGAAAGTGAATACATCATCCACTACAAAAACGCACTGGAATTCATGAAACGTCTGGGCAAGCCCATTGAAGGCGTACAGGAAGAAATCCGCCGGTATATGCTGCCCAACCGCATCGGCATTGTGCTGGGTATGAAATCCGAATATATCACTGTTGAGGACGGTATGAAATATTATCAGGCGCTGACCGTGCTGAAAGGCCTGACACAGGAAGACATCGACACCAAAAACGACAGATGGCTCCAGTACATGATGATGCTGGAAATGCAGGCAGAATGGGACGCGAGAGAAGCGGCGGCAAAGGCTGCGGAAGAAGCGGAAAAAGCAGAACAGGCGTAAGGAGGCAGCTATGGGAAAATTTTATTCTGGATTTGTATCTCTCATCGGCAGACCAAACGTAGGGAAATCTACACTGATGAACTGTCTCATCGGGGAAAAGATTGCCATTACGTCCAACAAGCCCCAGACCACAAGAAATAAAATCACAAGTATTTTGACAAAAGACGATTTCCAGTGTGTATTCTTGGACACACCCGGTATCCATAAACCCAAACACAAACTGGGGGAATTTATGGTGCGCTCTGCGGAAAACACATTCAAGGAAGTGGACTTGGTACTGTTTTTGGTGGAACCCACAGACAAGGTACTGGAAGCGGATCAGTATGTACTGGAAAAACTGGGCAATGTAAAAACACCTGTGGTGCTGGTTATCAACAAGATTGATACGGTGCCTGATAAGGAAAAACTGCTGGCGATTATTGACGCTTACCGGAAACTGTACCCCTTCAAAGAAGTGGTGCCTATTTCCGCGGCAACAGGCAGCAACACAGAAACACTGCTTTCCGTCATTCGGAAATTCCTGCCGGAAGGCCCTCAGTATTTCCCTGCGGAAATGGTGACAGACCAGCCGGAACGTCAGATTGCGTCTGAAATCATCCGTGAAAAAGCGCTGTATCTGTTGCAGGATGAAATCCCTCACGGTATCGCTGTGGAAATCATGTCCATGAAGAAACGTCCTGACCAGAACATGGTAGACGTACAGGCGCTGATTTACTGCGAAAAAGATTCCCATAAGGGTATCATCATCGGCAAACACGGCAGTATGCTGAAAAAAATCGGTACCTATGCCCGTCAGGATATGGAACGGCTGTTAGGCTCTCCTATCTTCTTACAGATTTGGGTAAAGGTGAAGAAAGACTGGCGGGACAGCGATTTCCTGCTGAAAAACTTCGGTTACGATAAGAAAAATATTTAATAAATTCGCTGGAAGAACTGGCAGGAATTGTGCCGTATGGTTTTGGTTCTCTTTCATATTCTAAAAACGGAAAGGGACGATGGATATGGACAAAAAACAGACGGCATTATGGCAGCGGTTCACACAGACAGGGCAGGTCAGCGATTATCTGCGGTATCACGAAAGCACCAGACGGGAACAGGAAAACGGACGCAGACGCATCGAAAATAGCTCGAAATATAAAGAATTTTATTGACATAGCGGAGGAAGCCCATGGCTTTCTCCGTTGGTTTTATGGATAAGGGAGTCTGAGCCATGAGCGTAGGGAAAATCAGAGGCATCGTCATAGGAGAAGCCCAGCGGGGCGAAAGCAGCAAGCAGATCACCGTTCTTGCCAAAGGGGTGGGAAAGGTCCGTCTGTCTGCCAGAGGGGCCAAAAATGCCAAAAGTCATCTGCTGGCGGGGACACAGCTGTTTGCCTACTGCGATTTTACCATCTACGAGGGCAGAGGCTTCTGGTCGGTGACACAGATTGATTTGATTGAAAGTTTTTACGGTCTGCGGAATGATGTGGCGGTGCTTTCGCAGGCAGTGTATCTGGCGGAACTGGTGGAGAAAACCTGTCCCGAAGGCATGGAACAGGACGAAATCATGCAGCTCCTTCTCTTTACCTTGCAGGGTATGGCCAAGGGGCATCTGGAGCCGAAATTGGCAGGGCGTATCTTTGAAATCAAGTATTTGCAGCTGTCTGGCCTGCTGGCATCGGCGGACTGCATGATTTGCGAGGAAACGCCGGCGCAGCTATATTTCGACGGGGAAGGATTCACCTGTCAGAAGCATAAAAGACCCGGGGCGAAGCCTCTTTTGCCGGCGGTGGGAGCGGCTCTTTCCCATGTGCTGGAAAACGAGGGGAAACAGATTTTTGGATTCCGCCTTTCGCCGGAGGCTCTGGAGCAATTGGACAAGGTCATGCGGCAGTATTTGCAGATGCATGTGGGGCTGGATTTGAAAAGCAGACGTTTTGCTGCGGATATGACGTTTTAATGCTGGAAAAAACAGGAAAAATAACTAAGTTTTTTATAAGAAATCACATTTTGTTGAAAAATGAATACATATATGATATGATGGGAACAACTTTCTTGTGATATTTCGCCAGAAAGGGATAAAAATCATTGGCTGATTAATAAAAAGGGGGAATCAGTATGGCATATTGTAAAAATTGTGGTGCGGAAATTGACGATAAGGCAGTCATTTGCCCGAAATGCGGGGTATCCCAGCAGACGGTGGTTGACAGCGGCAGTTTCGGTTGGGGCGTACTTGGTTTTTGTTTGCCAATCGTAGGTTTAATTCTGTTTCTGGTATGGAAGGACACAAAACCCAATACAGCGAAAAAGGCCGGTATTGGTGCGTTGATTTCCGTGATCCTTGGTGTGATTTATTATATTCTGGTATTTGCCATCGGTATTGGCGCAGCAATGATGTGATGAGGAGAAAGAGATTGTGTTGAAGTGGCTGGAGAAATGGCTGCCGCGCATCTTTGGCTGTCATTGCAGGGCTGACCGCTCGTTCTTCTTTCATGGAAAGCAATTCCCCATCTGTGCCCGCTGTACGGGTGAGATGATTGGTATTCTGGCGGGGATTCCCGGATTTTTTCTGATGCCTGCACCGCCGGTGTGGGTGTTGGCGCTGCTTCTGCTGCCCCTTGTGGCTGACGGATGCATCCAGCGGATGACTGCCTATGAGAGCACCAATGGACGGCGGCTGGTGACGGGGATATTGTTTGGCTATGGCATCATGATGCTGTTTCTGCTTTCCACGGCAGCGACACTGCGTATGGGCTACCGTGTGGGGAGCATGTGGAACGGATAAAAATTTTGCTTTCGGAGCAGGAGGTTTTCTTTTGTGACGGAAGCAATTTTTTTTGCGTTGTTTTATGACGGACATTTGTTTTTGAAAAAAATCAAATAACCCCTTGACATTCTCTCTCAAACGTGTTAGATTGATACAAAATTAAATAGCTGTGATGAACAAGAGGAGTATTTGCGGCGGACTTTCAGAGAGCCGGCGGTTGGTGGAAGATCGGCAGGACAAAGCGGAGAATGGCACTTGGGAGCAGCATTTTTTCACAAGAGTGGGTTTGCATAAACCAATGCAAATCAATGAGGGTGGAACCGCGGAAGACACGATGCCTTTCGTCCCTTGCTTTACGGCGAGGGATGAAAAGGCTTTTTTTATTCCTCGAAAAAAGTTTCTAATTGGAATTTTTGAAGGAGGTTTTTCAAATGGCAGAAAAGACAATGGAAAAAATCGTAGCGTTGGCAAAAAACAGAGGTTTTGTATACCCCGGCTCTGAAATTTACGGTGGTCTGGCAAACACATGGGATTACGGCCCCATCGGTGTGGAACTGAAAAACAACGTAAAGAAAGCTTGGTGGAAAAAATTCATTCAGGAAAGCCCTTACAACGTAGGTGTTGACTGCGCGATCCTCATGAACCCTCAGACATGGGTAGCTTCCGGTCACGTTGGCGGCTTCAGCGATCCTCTGATGGACTGTAAGGAATGTAAAGAAAGATTCCGTGCTGACAAACTCATCGAAGACCACATGAAAACACACAACATGCCCGAAGAAGTTGTTGACGGCTGGAGCAACGAACAGATGAAAGCTTTCGTTGACGAACACCAGGTAGCTTGCCCTTCCTGCGGCGCTCACAACTTTACAGATATTCGTCAGTTCAACCTGATGTTCAAAACATTCCAGGGTGTTACAGAAGATGCGAAAAACGTGGTTTACCTGCGTCCCGAAACAGCTCAGGGTATTTTCGTAAACTTCAAAAACGTACAGAGAACAAGCAGAAAGAAACTGCCTTTCGGTATCGGTCAGATCGGTAAATCCTTCCGTAACGAAATCACACCTGGTAACTTCACATTCAGAACAAGAGAATTCGAACAGATGGAACTGGAATTCTTCTGTGAACCCGGCAAAGATATGGATTGGTTCCACTACTGGAGAAACTTCTGCAGACAGTGGCTGCTGGATCTGAACATGTCCGAAGACAGCATCAGACTGCGTGACCACTCTCCTGAAGAATTGTCTCACTACAGCAAAGGCACAACAGACATTGAATTCCTGTTCCCCTTCGGCTGGGGCGAACTGTGGGGCATTGCAGACAGAACAGACTACGACCTGAAATGCCATCAGGAAACAAGCGGTCAGGATATGACATACTACGATCAGGAAAAGAACGAAAAATATATCCCTTACTGCATCGAACCTTCCCTGGGCGCAGACAGAATGACACTGGCATTCCTGTGCGAAGCTTACGACGAAGAAGAAGTGGGTGAAAACGATGTAAGAACTGTTCTGCATTTCCATCCCGCAATTGCTCCCGTAAAAGCAGCGGTACTGCCTCTGTCCAAGAAACTGGGTGACAAAGCTATCGAAGTTTACAACATGCTGTCCAAAGAATTCCACTGCGAATATGACGAAACCGGCTCCATCGGTAAACGTTACAGAAGACAGGATGAAATCGGTACACCTTTCTGCATCACATACGACTTTGAATCCGAAGAAGATCAGAGCGTAACCGTTCGTGACAGAGATACTATGGAACAGGTAAGAATGCCTATCGCAGACCTGATTCCTTATCTGAAAGAAAAAATGGAATTCTAATCTTCCATAAAAATCGGCAATATTTGAAAATCGGCAATCAAAAAGCACGAAATCTCTCTATATAATAGAAGGTTTCGTGCTTTCTTTGTTTTTTGAAATCAGTCCAGAAAATGGTTCAGAAGTCCGTAGCACAGAAGCAGGACGGCACAAACGAGGAGGGGAATGAAGAATGGAATTTCCCAAGCGGGTTTCTTTAGAAAAAAGACACATGCAATCCCTAAGAGCAAGGCCAGAAAATGCAGGTTTTTTTCAAAGGATTTTTGCTTTTCGGCAGGGGCAAAAGCGTTTTTGCCGGCGTTTTTCAGCAGGAAATAGGCAAATACCACCAGAGATAAGAGAAAAATCAGCTTGCCAATCTGCAAGGGAAAGGAATGGTTGGGGGTCAAAGGAGCGGTGACCACATCGGTCAGGAACAGGACGGATGTACCGATACCAAGAAAGAGGGCAACGTCGCGGATGGTGCAGAGGATGCGAGTACGGCGGTTATTCTGAGAAAACTGCCCTAAAAGTGTGTCGCAGTATGCTTTGTAGTCCATGCCGATGATTTCATCAGGAGAAGCCCCTTTCTCCTGACCTGCCAGAAACAGCTGGGTGATCTGCTGGCGTGCCTGCTCCTGCAGGGAATAAGGCAGGCGGGTAGCCCGCAGATAGGTCACCATATGGTTGAGGACAGACTGAAAATCGGGAGAAAGCAGGGTCTCCTGCTGATTATTTTGTTCCAGAAGTTTTTTGGTTTCCTGACGCATAAATTTTTCCTCCGATCTTTGCGGGTAAGGGAGGGGGACCGCAGGTTTTATATTTGCCAAGGGGCAATACAGATGCCGCCCATCCTCTGATCTAAACAGTTATGGATATTGTAAGACAAAAGAACTGCAAGGTCAATGAAAAGCCCAGGAAGAGAAGGGGATTGCAGACCGAAAAGAGGACGTGAAAAAAGCGAAAAGAAACACAGATTTTTGTTTTGGTGGTTTTGGACAAAACGCATGGAATTTTTTGTGCATTTCATTGAAAAACATACATTGTATACATAGCCCCGCGGCAAAATACGTCAAAAACAATTCAAAAAAATCAAAAAAATCGGCTTGCGTTCCATGGCGTTTTGGTATAATCTTAGTATAGGGAAAATTCTGCAAAAGAAAAAGCATGGCAAACTGCATCAACACTTGCCCTGAAGAAGAAATTACGTCTGTTTCTTATTGGGAAGAAAAAGGGAAGGCGAGGCGGCTTGCAAAGTTTTTTACAAGATGCGCCGGTTGATAGGACGGCGGATTTTGATTTTTGTATGTATCCCAAATCATCTTTATCATTATAAAGTGTTTACAGGAGGTAAAAAGTATGAGCAAAAAGTATGTTTACATGTTCAGCGAAGGTAATGCTTCCATGCGCAACCTGCTGGGCGGTAAAGGCGCAAACCTGGCAGAAATGACAATCCTGG
>CATZIM010000032.1 GCA_958420075.1 uncultured Clostridia bacterium
TGTGACCACGGCGGTTTCCCTCTGATGAAGGAAGTCATCGCTTATTTAGACGCAAATAACATTCCTTATAAGAATTTTGGGACATTCTCCGAAGAATCCGTGGATTATCCCGTATATGGCAAGCTGGTTGCCCATGCTGTAGCAGACGGCGAATGTGATAAAGGCATCCTGATCTGCGGCACAGGCATCGGCATTTCCATTGTGGCAAACAAAGTCAAAGGCATCCGTGCAGCACTGTGCGGCGATGTGTTCTCCGCAAAAGCAACCAGAGAACATAACGATGCCAACATTCTGGCAATGGGCGCACGTGTGACAGGCCCTGGTCTGGCACTGGAGATCGTAAAAGCATTCTTGGAAACACCTTTTTCCAATGATGAACGCCATATCAGAAGAATCAAACAGATCGAAGATTGAGAAAGGGGAAATCCATGAGTAAATTATTCGTATCGGAACATCCGCTGATCCAGAGCAAAATGGCAATGCTGCGTGACGCAGAAACTGGCGCAAAGGAATTTCGTGAGATCATCGGCGAAGTAGCTATGCTCCTTTCCTATGAAGCTACCAGAGATCTGCCATTGAAAGAAATCCAGGTACAGACACCAGTGGATGTGGCGCAGTGCCGCACCATCGACACAAAACTTGCTATTGTGCCCATTCTCCGTGCAGGTATTGGCATGACAGAAGGTCTGCTGCGGCTTATGCCCACAGCAAAGATCGGGCATATCGGTCTGTATCGTGACCCCAATACACTGCTGCCTGTGGAATATTACTGCAAACTGCCTGCCGATGTGGAAGAAAGAACCGTCTTTCTGACAGATCCCATGCTGGCAACAGGCGGTACAGCGGAAGCTGCCATCGGATTTTTGAAGGATAAAGGCGTGAAGAAGATCATTTTCCTGTGTATTCTGGCTGCGCCCGAAGGCGTGAAAAAGATACAGGAAGCCCATCCTGATGTAGATATCTATGCGGCGGCTTATGATACATGTCTGAATGACCATGGCTATATTGTGCCTGGTCTGGGGGACGCCGGTGACCGTATTTTCGGTACGAAATAAACTGGGTTCCTTTTTTCGGCCTTTGCCGAAAGGGTTAGGAGTGAATTTTTTTGGTAGAGCATAACTGGTTGTTATATATTGCGGCTTTTGCCTGCGCTTTTGCCATTACGCTGGTGACAACACCTTTCGCAAAATGGCTTTCCGCAAAAGTGGGCGCCATTGACTATCCCAAGGATAGAGGGGTACATAAAAAACCTATGCCTCGTATGGGCGGCGTTGCCATTGTGCTGGGCTTTCTGATTACGGTGCTCATGGTCTATTTCTTTGACCGCAGCATGAGCCCCAAACAGTTTGCGGGCTTCATCGTAGGTGCCGGCATCATCGCGGTGCTGGGTATGATCGACGATATGAAAGACCTGCCGGCAAAACTGAAATTCTGCGTGCAGATCGTAGCGGCGCTGATCGTTATTTTCTCCGGCACACAGATTCAGATTGTGCTGTGGCCTGTAACGGCAACATTGCAGAAATTAAGTATTCCCATTACGTTGGTGTGGATTGTTGGCGTTACAAACGCTGTAAACCTCATCGACGGTCTGGACGGTCTGGCGGCAGGGGTAACAGGCATTGCGGCCCTGAGCCTGATGGTGCTGTGCATCATGACAGGTACCACCACAGCGGTGGTGCTGACAGCGGCTTTGGCTGGGGCGTGTCTGGGCTTCTTGCCCCGTAACTTTAACCCCGCGGAAATCTTCATGGGGGATACAGGCTCCACATTTTTGGGCTTTGTACTGGCAGTAACCAGTATTCTGGGCGTGTTCAAAGGCTATGCCCTGCTGGCACTGGTAGTAAGTATTTTCTGTATTGGTCTGCCTATTTTCGACACCATTTTTGCTATGCTTCGTCGTATGGCGAAACATCAGCCCATTATGCAGGCAGACAGAGGGCATCTGCACCATAAACTCATCGACCATGGTTTCAGTCAGAAAAAGGCAGTACTGATCATGTACGCCATCAGTATTTTTCTGGGACTGCTTGCCATCTTCATTGCCGTCAAAGACTCCCGTATCTTCGTGGTGGCTTTGCTGACAGTGGTGGTACTGAGTTTCATCATTTACTATTTCAATGCCCACATCAAAAATAAAAATCAGTAAGGTTCAGAGGAATCTGCCCTTTTAGGGGCTTCTTCATAAGAAAACAAAGAAAGCTGAAATCAAAGGATTTCAGCTTTCTTATTTGATGGGATTTGATTGGGTATGTTTTCTTCTGAAGAAAGCCGCCGCAGTTCCCATTAAAGAAAAACAATGTTTTCTGAATGGGAACTTGCTGAGCAGGTTCCTCTTTTGTTGTGAAGGAATGGGTTTTGTAGTATAATAACTCTGTATGCATAAAGAAAAGGAGGGAGAGATATGGCGGAGGAAATCCATATTTTGAAAGATTTTATCGAAAAAGAAGTGCCAAAAGCGCCCCCGCTGTATGTGTCCGTCTTTTTGATGACAAAAGCGGCAGAAGGCAAGACTTCAGCGGCAGAAATCGCGGAAAAACTGGAAATACTGGAAAGTGATGTGCTGAAAGCATGGCGGTATTGGGAGGAACGGGACTATTTCGCAAAAGAAGCGGCGCAGGTGTCCCAGCCCAAAGCCATCCCCTCGGAACGCCCCCAGTATTCTCCTGCGGAATTGTCCTGTTATCTGAAACGAGAGGACGTGAAGCGGCTGTTTCAGTCTGCTCAGCAGAAATTGGGCAAGACCCTTTCCAGCGGCGATATGGCGACATTGTTCAGCTTTTATGACTGGCTGGGACTGCCTTTGGAGGTCATTGATTTGCTGCTGACCTACTGCGTTTCCCGTGGCAAACGGGGGATGCATTATATCGAAAAAGTAGCCATGGGCTGGGCAGAGGAAGGTTTGGATTCTCTGGAAGCCGTGGAGGAATATTTGCAGATACGCAAGGAAGGCTATGGCGCCATCATGCGTGCTTTTGGTCAGGGAAAACGTCTGCCTGCGCCGGAAGAAGAAACTTATATGAAAAAGTGGCTGCGGGAGTATAAACTTCCTTTGGATGTGGTGGTGACGGCTTGTGAACGTACCATCATGCGCACGGGCGGCGTCAGCTTTGCCTATGCAGATAAAATTTTGCGTGAGTGGTATCAGGCAGGGGTGAAAAGTCAGGAGGATATTGCCAGACTGGATGAAGCCTTTGCGGCAAAACGCGCCCAGCAGAAGGCATCCGAGCAGCCCAGACAGACAGCGCCCCAAAGACAGAACCGTTTCATCAATTACACCCAGCGGGAATGGGACTATAACGAACTGGAACGGCTGGAACGGGAAAAACAACGAGAATGGTAAGGCAGGTGATAAGTTTTGGCAACCAGAACACAGATTTACAAAGAAATCCTGCGGGAATATGACGCTCTGCGGACAGAGCAGGCAGCAAAGCTCCGCCAGCGGAAAGAAGAAATCTACCGCCGTTTGCCCCGTGTGCGGGAAATCGACGAAACCCTTTCCATGTTGGGGGTACAGACCGCAAAACTGGTGCTTCTGAAGCCCGGCGATATGCAGGATGCCCTGGTGGAAATGCGAGCAAAGCAGAAAGAATTACAGACAGAACGGCGGATGTTATTGGAAAGCATCGGCTTGACTCCGGCAGATATGGAACTGGAATATGTCTGCGAAACCTGCAAGGATACGGGCTATGTGGATAACATGCCCTGTACCTGCCTGAAACAGAAAGTCATGGATAAGCTCTATGACCAGTCCAATGTGCGGGACATTGTGAAAGTGGAAAACTTCGACCATTTTGATGTGCGCCTTTATAGCGAGCAGGTTTCCAAAAAAGAAGGCATCTCCCCCAGAGAAAACGCCATGCAGATTTTGCGTCAGGCATTGGCTTTCGTTGAAAACTTCGCCGATGGAGGACAGAATCTTTTGCTCTACGGCGCAACGGGCTTAGGGAAAACATTCCTGTGCAGCTGTATCGCCAAAGAATTGCTGGATCAGGGCTATGTGGTGCTGTATCTGACGGCAGGGCAGCTGTTCCGCAAACTGGAAGAAATCCGTTTTTCCAAAGATGAGGACGCGGAGAAAGAAGAATGGGACAAGGAACTGCTGGAAGCGGATTTGCTCATCATCGACGACTTGGGTACAGAGTTCGCAACCCTCTTTACAGCGTCGGAACTGTTCCGCCTCATCAATGACCGGAAATTGAAAAATAAATCCGTTATCATTTCCACAAATCTGAATCCCGAGGATATTACCAATCAGTATTCAGACCGCATCACTTCCCGTTTGAGAGAGTATAAAGTGCTGAAATTCTTCGGGGATGATATCCGTGTGGTGAAGAAATTCCGAAAGTGAGGGATTGCCATGAAAAGTGAGTTGTGCCAGATTCCCGGCGTGGGGCCGAAAATGGCGTCCTATCTGGAACAGCAGGGCATCCATACCATTGCAGACCTGAAGGGGAAAGACCCTCAGGAAATTTATGAAAAAGATTGTGCCGCTAAGGGCTTTCAGGTAGACCCCTGTGCCTTGTACGTCTGGCGGCTGGCGGTCTACTATGCGGAAAACGAGGAGAAAGACCCGGAAAAACTGAAATGGTGGTACTGGAAAGACCACCCATACCCGGAAAGAGAAACAGAAAGTCGTTCTTAGTAAAATAAGGACGGCTTTTTTTGTCGGAAAAAACAATACGATAAAGACAGGTTTCGCCAAAAAAAACAGGTATATTTCCGTAAACTATGGCTATGGAGGGAAAGAGACATGGAAAAAACGGAAATTTTACTGGAAACGGAACAGAAACTGCCCCCTTTGGGGAAGGCCCTGCGTCCTGCGCCTGCTCCCAAGGCGAAACAGAAAACTTCTCTGGCACAGGCAGGACGATATGGTACCATATGGGCGATGGTGTATCTTTGGAGCGGCGGCGAGGTATTGCAGATTTTACATCCCCTTGCCATGAGCATATTGACGGTGTTTCTAGGCAGTGGTCGGGTATTCTGGCTGGCATTGTCCGCGGCGGCATTGGGCGGCATGGGAAACGGCGCGGCTTTGAAGCATGGAGCGGTGCTTTTGTCGGCAACGCTCATTCATTTGACATTGGGACGCTTTGTTACGGCGGAGGAAACACTGAAAAAAGCCCTGCTGGGTGCCTTTGCCATGGCCTTGGGCGGATGCTTTTACGCCGTGGGGCAGGGTGGACTGACTTTCTATTTTGTAGTAGCAGGGGTAGAAAGCGCTATGGTGCTTGGCATTTCCCTGTTGGTGCAGAAAGGGGCAGGAGTGCTGTTTGCTCCGAAACGAACGGCGGTGTGGAGCCGGGAGGAAACCTTATCGGTGCTTCTGATACTGGGCGGTGCCCTGACGGGAGCGGCTCAGATGGAACTGCCTTTTTTGCAGGACAGGCTCTTTCCGGTACTGACGGCGTTGTTTTTGCTCATTGCCGCATGGCGGGAAGGCGTTGGCGGCGGTGCGGCGGCAGGGGCCCTTATGGGATTTTTGCTTTTTGCCTGCGGCGTTGGAAATCTTTCGCTCTTTGCGGTGCTGGCTTTGGGCGGATTGTTGGCAGGATGCCTGAAAGATGTTGGCAGGCTCTTTGCTGGGCTGGCATTCTGGATGACGGCGGTGCTGTTCAGTTTTTACGGCGAGCCTGTCTTTGAAAATAAGGAACAGCTTCTTTGGTTGGGTGTTGGCGCCTTGGTATTTTTGTTTCTGCCCAAAAAGATACTGGCAGGGGCTGGGGGACTTTGGCAGGCAAATCAGGCAAAAGACCGCTACACCCAGATGCGGGAAATGGCGGAGGAACGCTTGCGGGGCTTCGGGAAAGCCTTTCACGGTCTGGCAAAGGTATTCGGCGGCGAGGAAGAAATGAGAAAACAGGAGATTTCCGCCCTGGTGGATACGGTGGCGGAGAAGGTCTGCCAAAGCTGCGGCATGGCGCACTATTGTTGGGATGAGGAAGTGTATCGTACTTACAGTATGACATTTTCCGCTCTGTCCTGTTGTGATGGAGCAGGACGGGTCACTACGGAACAGCTTCCGGCGTGGTTTCAGGAAATGTGTCCCCGAAAAGAAGCCTTTGCCCAAACGGTATGCACCGTTTATGAACGATACCGTCAAGACTTGGTCTGGGCAGGCAGATTGCAGGAATGCCGAAATCTGGTGGGACAGCAGTTGGACGCTGTGGGCGGTATTCTGGAGGAACTGACAGGACAAATGGATACAGGATGTATCATTCTGGAAAATTTGCAGGAAAGTCTGACCCTTGCCCTGCGGAAAGCAGGCATCCGTGTACGGGAGGTACAGGTCACCGAGGAGAAAGGCGGCAGAGGCAAACAGGTGCGGCTGGTGGTGCGTGGGTGCAACGGCAGAGGCATTTGTCGGGAAGCTATCCTGCCTGTGGTACGAAAGACGCTGGGGCGACAGATGGAACAAGTGGATGAAAATGTGTGTCATCTGGAAGGAGAAGGCTGTGTGCTGACCTTCGTGGAAGCCCCTGTATTTGCATTGACGGCGGCAACGGCTTTTGCGGCAGGAGAAATGGGTAAGCCCTGCGGTGATGCATCCTCTTTTCTGGAAAGCGAAAGAGGGACAGCCCTTTTGGCGGTGTCTGACGGCATGGGCACAGGAGAAAAAGCGGCGGCAGAAAGCAAGGCTGCCATTGAGCTTTTGGAGCAGTTTGCGGCGGCGGGATTTTCTCGGGAATTGGCGGTGCAGCTCATCAATTCCGCTTTGCTTTTGCGGCGTGCCGAGGAAAACTATGCTACGCTGGATATTTGCAGTGTAGACCTTTACGACGGACAGGCGGAGTTTATCAAGCTAGGAGCGGTGGCTTCTTTTATTTGCCGAGGAAATCGGGTTATTTCTGTTTATGCTCATACTTTGCCTGCGGGAATACTGGAACAGGTGCGTGTGGAGAAAAACGATATGCGTCTGAAAGATGGGGACTTGATTCTGCTTTTGACAGACGGCATCACCGATGCCTTTGGAGGAGAGCGGCAGACAGCCCAATGGCTGGAGGAGAAATTTTTGCCCCAGAGCTTTGCAAATCCCCAGGACGCAGCGGATTTTATATTACAGGCGGCGCAGGAGCATTGCCAGAAAGAGCCGGATGACATGACGGTGCAGGCGGCAAGATTCTGGAAAAAAATTGCGTGAGAAAAGGCGTGGAATCACAGACTGTGGTTTTGCGCCTTTTTTTGGATTTTCATTGACGGCAGGACGGTTTTCGTGTAAAGTTTTCACAGAAAGGCGGCGAGGAATATGCTGGAACAGGTGCGGCGTACCATAGAAGAATATCATATGGCAAAAGGCGGCAGACTCATTGTAGGTCTGTCCGGCGGTGCAGACTCCGTATGCCTGCTTCATGTGTTGCGGCAGTTGGTGCCTCGGTATGGATGGGATTTACAGGCAGTCCACATTCATCATGGACTGCGGGGAGAAGAAGCAGACAGAGATGCGGCTTTTGCCATGAACTTTGCCCAATCCCTTGGGGTGCCTTGTCAGGTGGTTTCTTTCGATGTGGCGGCAGAAGCCAGAAAACAGGGCAGAAGCACCGAAGAAATGGGCAGAATTCTGCGGTATGAAACCTTTGCGAAGCTGGCAGGAGAAAATGGGCAGATCGCCGTTGCCCATCATGCCAACGATCAGGCGGAGACTTTGCTCATGCGTCTTTGCAGAGGTACGGGACTTCTTGGTTTAACAGGCATGGCTCCTGTGCGAGGGAACATCATCCGCCCACTGCTTTTTTGCAGCCGAAAAGAAATCGAAGCCTACTGCAAAGAAAACGAGCTCATGTATCAGGAGGACAGCACCAACAAAGACACAGCATATACCAGAAACAAAATCCGCCATGAGGCATTGCCTTTGCTGGAGGAAGTCCACAGCGGCAGTACGGCACATTTGGCGGAAACGGCGGCGCTTCTGGCGGCAGACAGCGATTTTCTGGAACAGGCGGCAAAGGCAGCTTACGAAGAAACAAAGTTGAACGAAAATCCCGTCAAGTTGTCCTGTGAGAAACTTTTTGCTCTCCATCGGGCTTTGCGGATGCGTGTTCTACGGTATGCCATGGCGGATACGCTGGGCAGCAGCAAGAATATTTCCCATGTGCATTTGCAGAATGTGGAAAGTCTGCTTGCAAAACAGAGCGGCACTTCTGTGAAAACAGCAGGAGGACTTGTGGTATATCGGCAGTATGACAGGATGATTTTTGGCAGAGAGGAAAAGAAGCAGGCAGGATTTTCCTATGATATCCCTTTGGGGACGGACGTTTTTGTGCAGGAGGCGGAGCTTTTGGTGGAAAGCGGCGTTTTTTCAGGAAAAAGGGAAGAAATTCCCCTTGATGGCTGTACGAACGTCTTTGATTATGATAAAATAACACAGGACTTGTGCTGCCGTACCCGAAAAGCAGGGGATCAGATCACTCTGTCCGGCGGCACCAAAAAACTGAAATCGTTTTTCATCGACGAGAAGATCCCGGCGGATGTAAGGGGCAGTATCCCCCTCATTGCCTGCGGCAGGGACATCGTCTGGATTTACGGCGGACGGACATCGGTAAAGTTTGCTCCTGACGCCCAAACAACACAATATGTAAGGATTCGAATTACGGAGGCTCGGCAAAATGAAAGAAAGAATTGAAGTCATGTTCACAGCGGAAGAAATCACCAAACGTCTGGAAGAAATCGCTCAGGAAGTGTACGAAGAATTCGGCGATGAACAGGTGGAAATGGTATGCGTCCTCAAAGGCGGCGTTGTGACACTGGTAGAACTGGCAAAGAAAATGAAAATGCCTGTTACCATGAACTTTATGGATGTATCCAGCTATGGCGATGGCACAGAAAGCAGCGGTCATATCAAGATCCTGCGTGACCTGGATGAAGACATCACAGGCAAAAACGTACTGCTGGTAGAAGACATCATCGACAGCGGCAGAACACTGAGCAAACTGCGCACACTGCTGATCCAGAGAAATCCTAAGAAACTGAAACTCTGCACACTGCTGGACAAACCCGATCGTCGTGTGACAGAAGTTCCTGTGGATTATGTGGGCTTCACCATCCCCGATGCTTTCGTTGTGGGCTATGGTCTGGACTATGCACAGAAATACAGAAACCTGGACTATGTAGGCGTGGTACATTTCGAAGAAGAATAATCAAAACCAAAAAGCGCGGACATTTCTGTCAGAAAGGCGGAATTTCCGTGCTTTTCTATTTGGTCTGAAAAGGCAGTTTCTCATGGAATTTTAAGAAAAGGCGGTTTTTGGATACACGCAGGAAAAATCGGCTTTTTTTACGAATTCTTTCCGAAAAGGAACGTTGCCTTTTGAGAAAAGATGTGATAGAATTATAAATTGATATGCTGGATAATTTGGACAGTGTCAACAAAAAAATTAAGCATTTTAGGAGGGAAGCCTTTGAAAAAATATTGGCAGTCGGCAGGCTTATATGTGTTGATTTTTGTAATCATCCTAGCTGCTTTGGCCTTCAGCGGCAAAGGACTGATGCAGCCTGCGGAAGAAATGAAGGTCTATAATTACAGTGATTTGATCAGTGAATTGGATCAGGATAATGTGAAGACCATTGAGGTCACCAAGAGCAAAGAAGTATCCAACTATGGCACCGCAACAGCTGTGCTGGATGACGGCACAAAGATGACAGTGAATGTGCCCAGTGTGGATGTGCTTATGGAACAGGTGAGCCAGATGCCTGCGGAGGGCAGTGACATTCAGATTGTGACACCCAACGCACCCAGCAATATGCTTTCTGCAATCCTGCCTTCTTTGATTATGATGATCGTCATGGTAGTGCTCTTTGTGGTGCTCATGGGCAGAATGCAGGGAGGCGGCGGCAAAATGGCCTCCTTCGGCAAAAGCAAAGCCAAAATGAGCGGCGTAGACGACAAAAACAAAGTGACATTTGACAATGTAGCTGGTTGTGACGAAGAAAAAGCCGAACTGGAAGAACTGGTGCAGTTCCTCCGCAACCCTAAGAAATTTACAGACCTGGGCGCAAGAATTCCCAAAGGCGTTTTGCTGGTGGGCCCTCCGGGTACTGGTAAAACACTGCTGGCAAAAGCGGTTGCAGGGGAAGCAGGCGTACCTTTCTTCTCCATTTCCGGTTCCGACTTCGTAGAAATGTTCGTCGGCGTGGGTGCATCCCGTGTCCGTGACTTGTTCGATCAGGCGAAGAAAAATTCTCCCAGTATCGTGTTCATCGACGAAATCGACGCCGTTGGTCGTCGCAGAGGCGCAGGTCTTGGCGGCGGTCACGACGAAAGAGAACAGACACTGAACCAGTTGCTGGTAGAAATGGACGGTTTCGGCATCAACGAAAGCGTTATCATCATCGCTGCGACCAACCGTGCGGATATTCTTGACCCTGCGCTGCTGCGTCCCGGCCGTTTCGACCGTCAGGTTTATGTTGGCCGTCCCGACGTAAAGGGCAGAGAAGCCATTTTGCGTGTACATTCCAAAGGCAAACCTTTGGCACCTGAAGTTGATCTGAAAGTTGTGGCACAGACCACAGCAGGCTTTACCGGTGCGGATCTGGCAAACCTTTTGAATGAAGCGGCACTGCTTTCCGCCAGAGACGGCAAGAAAGCCATCGACATGGAATCTTTGCAGAAAGCCCTCATCAAAATCGGTGTGGGTACCGAAAAGAAAACAAGAGTCATTTCCGAAAAAGAAAAATATATCACTGCATACCACGAAAGCGGCCATGCGATCCTGTTCGAAGTTCTCAGCGAACTGGATCCTGTCCACAGCATTTCCATCATTCCCACAGGTATGGCTGGCGGTTACACCATGCCACTGCCCGGTGAGGATAAGATGTATATGACAAAGCTGTATATGGAACAGGAAATCGTCAGTCTGCTGGGCGGACGTGCGGCAGAAGCTCTGGTCATCAAAGATGTAACCACAGGCGCTTCCAACGACATCGAACGTGCAACCGCCATGGCAAGAGGCATGGTAACACGTTACGGTATGAGTGAGATTCTGGGCCCCATCCAGTTTGGGGAAGACAGCAACGAAGTGTTTATCGGCAGAGATTGGGGTCACACCCGCAACTATGGCGAAGCCGTTGCAACAACCATCGACGAAGAAGTCAAACGTATTGTCATGGGAGCTTATAACGAAGCCATCCGCATTCTGCAGGAAAACATGGAAGTGCTTCATGCATCCGCAAAACTGCTGGTAGAAAAAGAAAAAGTGACTGGCGACGAATTCCGCAAACTCTTTGACGCGGATGTCAGAGCGGAAATTCTGGGTCTGGCAAACCAGACAGAAGAACCCATTGATGCGGAAGCAACAGAAACAACAAATGAAACCACATCTGCTGCGGCAGAGGAAGATACAACCACACAAGCGTAAGAAAGGGGATTTTTGCAATGGAATTTAACAACATCGTACCCGGCATGACCTATGAAAGAGAATACATCGTGGAAGAAAGCGATACAGCTTCTCATTTCGGCAATGACAAAGTGCCTGTATTTGCTTCTCCCAAGCTGCTGAGCTGGATCGAAGGCACAGCAATCGGCACAGTAGCACCTTTCCTGCCTGATGGCT
>CATZIM010000033.1 GCA_958420075.1 uncultured Clostridia bacterium
GTGCTCATGATGCATCTTTAAAGTCGAGACCTTCATTTTTTATCCTCCTAAAAGGCGCCTTGCGCCACCGATGTTCGATTGTTGTCTGCGAAACAATTCGCATTAGAGTATTTTATCATATTTCCTACCAAGTTACAAGATTTCACGCAAGGAAAGCAAGATGAAAGCGGATTTCCCGGCTCACGTCTTTCTTGGTCTGCTCCACCGTATACAGGGCAAAAGCTTTTAGCCGCTCTGCATCTGTCCCCTTGGCAAAAATCTGCCAGCGGAATTCTCCTCTGAATTTGGGCAAAGGTGCAGGCGCTGGACCCACTACGGTACAGTCAGCCCGCTCTGCGTAATGGTTCATATAAGCCCCCAATCGCTGGGCAGCCAATATCACTTCCTGCTCCATTTCTCCGGTGATAAGCACAGAGAAGATATGCGAAAAAGGTGGATACTCCATTGCTTGCCGCAGAAGGATTTCCTCCTCATAAAATCCTTCATAATCCTGTGCCGCCGCCATGCGGATAGCATGGTTTTCCGGCTGATAAGTCTGGATGAACACCCGTCCTTCAAGTTCCCCTCGTCCAGCTCTGCCAGCCGCCTGGGTAATGAGCTGGAAACAATTTTCCGTCGCCTGATAGGTACCTAAATTCAAAGAAAGGTCTGCCGCCAGAATCCCCACCAATGTCACGTTCGGGAAATCATGACCTTTGGCAATCATCTGGGTACCAATGAGAATATCAGCCTTTCCTTTTCCAAACAATTCCAATATGCGGGCATGTCCATTTTTACCTGTTGTGGTGTCCGCATCCATACGCAAAATACTTGCTTCTGGAAACAACCGCCGGGTTTCTTCTTCAATTTTCTGGGTTCCTGTGCCAAAGTAGCGGATATAATGGGAACCGCAAGACGGACATGTCTTTGGCACTGGCACTTCTTTGCCACAGTAATGGCAGACCAGAGCTTTATCTGACGCATGGTAAGTATAAGAAACGTTACAGGAAGGACAGGTCAGAGCTTCCCCGCATTTTCGGCAGGAAACAAACGTGGAATATCCCCGTCGATTCAGAAAAAGCATGGTCTGCTGTCCCTTTTCCAGATTTTCCCGGATAGCCTGCTGCAAAGGCAGCCCAAAGGCGGAACGATTGCCATCCTCCAGTTCCTTCCGCATATCCGTCACAAAGACCTCTGGCAATCTGCTTCCTTTTGTCCGTTCTTTCAATTGCAGCAGCAAAAATTCTCCCGTCACTGCCCGATGATAACTGTCTATGTCCGGTGTGGCACTGCCCATAACCAGCAATGCCCCAGTCAATTCCGACAGCTTTCTTGCCACTTCTCGGGTATGATACTTGGGTGTTACATCAGAAATGTAACTGCTCTCATGACACTCATCCATGACAATAACCCCAAGGTTAGAGAAAGGCATAAACAACGCAGAACGTGGTCCAATGATGATGGAAATCTCCCCATCCCTTGCCTTTCGCCACTGGTCCAGACGTTCTCCCAGAGAAAGGCGGCTATGGGTCACAGAAACACGCTTGCCAAAACGAGAAATGAACCGCTCCATAATCTGTGGTGTCAATGAAATTTCCGGCACCAGCACAATGGCTTGCTTGCCCTCCATGATGACATGCTCAATGAGCTGCATATAGATTTCTGTTTTGCCGCTGCCTGTAACCCCATGGAGCAGGACTGGTCGTTTCTGCGCCTTCTGTTCTTCCTCTCGCAAAAAGGTCAATGCCTGCGCCTGTTCCGGTGTGGGATAAAAAGGCTGAGTGGGTGTGTAATCCTCCAATTGGAACACATCCCGCTTTTCCTGTCTGCGCTGTTCCACCAAAACGCCTTTTTGTAAAAGGGTATGGATGGGGGAATCTGTCACAGAAGCCTTTTCCTTCAATTCCTCCACAGAAAGGCTTTCTCCCGGAGAAATGGCGGAAAGCACCCGCAGCTGACCAGCCAGACGCTTGTCCTTTGCTGCTTTTTCCTTTGCTCCCGCAAGCAATTCTTCGTTTTCTGTCAGGGAAACATATCGTTTTTCTTTTTTATAGGTACTGCGCGTGGTTTTCTGGTGCAGACGGACAACTTTTTTCTCCTGTAAACAACGGAGGATGTATTCTGTGCGATTGCCGAAAATCTGCTCCAGTTCCCGCAGAGGGGTCGCCCCTCCCTGTTCTGCCAGCACATCTATCATCTGCTGTTCTTTTTCCGAAAGTTCTGCTGTTTGTCCCGTCAGTTCTGCATACCAGACGCTTTTGGTGCGGATGCCCGCCGGCATCACGGCCTGCAAACACTGATTCAATGTGCAGAAATATTCCTTTTTCATCCATTTCGCCAGTTCCAGTATGGACGGCGTCAGGATGGGTCTGCCTTCATCCAGAATTTCCACGATTTCCTTGATTTTCCCTGCAGGTACTTCCGTCGTTTCCGTCAGGGCAATGACATAACCTTCCCGCTTGGTGTTGCGCTGTCCAAAGGGCACCATAACACGCAGACCGACGCAGACTTCTTCTTCCCACTGCGCAGGCACTCTATAGTCAAAAACGCGGTCTACCTCCGCATGATTGGCATCAATGATGACCTGTGCGTACATCTCGCACCTCCTTTCTGTAAATGTCAGAAAAGCCGGAGATTTCGCTGTTCCTTTCGGCAGCTTTCTGAACCTCCGACTTTTTCCCGTTGATCATTATGCTTCTGTTTCTTCTGTTGCTGTTGTTTCTTCTACAGCTTCTTCTTCCGCAGGAACTGCTTCTTCGGGATGTCCCTGACGTACTTTGATTTTGCCCTGGTACAGTTCGTTGACTGCGATGGATACGGGTTTGTCAACCTTTGTGTTGCTTACCAGAGGTTCTGCATGGTCAACCAGCTGTCTTGCACGTTTTGCTGCTGCAATCACGATGGTGTAACGGCTGCCCAGTGTAATATCATCTGTTTCCTGATTGATAACGTCCAATAAGTCTGTATAAGATGGTCTTAACATAATCAAATCTCTCCTTTGAATACCTTTTTGATCTCTTTATTTCTACTGCAGCGCATGGATTCTGCATGGACAATGTCCAGGATATCCTGTGTTGCCTGAGGAACTGTATCGTTGATGACTACATAGTCATAATCCTGCACATATTCCATTTCTTCCAGCGCGCGGTGGATACGGCGGTTGATGGTTTCTTTATCCTCTGTGCCGCGGTTTGTCAGGCGTCTGCCCAGTTCTTCCAGATTTGGAGGAACCAGGAAAATCAATACCCCTTCGGGATAGAGTTTTTTCACCTGCAATGCACCCTGTACTTCGATTTCCAGAATGACGTTCTGGCCTTTCTGCAGCTGTTCTGTTACATATGCTCTCGGTGTGCCATAGCAGTTGCCGCAGAATTCTGCCCATTCCAGCAGTTCCTGATTGGCAATCATTTTTTCAAATTCTTCCCTTGTGCGGAAGAAATAATGCACACCGTCCTGTTCATACTCTCTTGGTGCACGTGTGGTAGCGGAAATGGAAAGGGCAAAATCATCCTTTGCTTTCAGCTGCTCCACGATAGTGCCTTTGCCGGAACCGGATGGTCCCGATAAAATCAGCAATAATCCCTGTTTTTTCATGTTACACTCCCCTTTTGTTCTGCCGCAAGGCGTCCGCCGATGGTTTCGGGCATATTAGGCGAAAGCACCACATGTCCGTTATCCATGATGATGACGCATCTTGTTTTTCTGCCGTAAGTGGCATCGATCAGATTCCCTTTTTCTTTTGCCTCCTGGATGATTCGTTTCACCGGGGCGGAATCGGGGCTGATGATGGCAATGACCCGATTTGCGGAAACCACATTGCCATAGCCAATATTCAAAAACTGAATCCGTTCCATATATGATCACTCCAGATTCTGAATCTGTTCTCTGATTTTTTCGATTTCGCTCTTGAGGGCGATGGTTGCCTTCACGATGCGGATATCATTTGCTTTGGAAGCGATGGTATTGGATTCTCTGTTCATTTCCTGCACCAGGAAATCCAGCTTTCTGCCTACCTGACCGCCATTTTCCAGAATTTCTCTCAGCTGGATCAGATGGCTGTCCAGTCTGGTCAGTTCTTCGTCGATGCAGCCTTTATCCGCGAAAATCGCAACTTCCATTGCCACACGCTGAGGATCTACATCTACATTATCCAGCAGTTCTTTCAGGCGGTTATTGAGTTTTTCCTGATATTCCACTACCACCTGAGGGGCATATACCTTAACTTCTTCCACCAGTTTGGCAATGTATTCGCCTTTTTTCAGGATATCCTGTTTCAGGTTTTCCCCTTCCACACTGCGCATAGCAACGAAATTTTCCACTGCTGCATCCAGTGCGGGAGAGAGTGCCGCCCAGATCACATCTTCTTCCTTCTGCGCTTTTTCCACGGTGATGACATCGGGGAATTTTGCTGTCAGAGAAAGCAGGTCTGCACCGTTGACACCCAGCAGGTTTTCCAGTTCACGGAGTTTTTCAGCATAAGCCGCTGCCAAACCTGTGTTGAGTTTTACTTCCACATCATCAGCGGAAAATGTTTCAAAACTGATGAACACGTCGGTTTTGCCACGGAATACATCCTGCATCACCCGTTTTTTGATTTTATCTTCCAGACTTGCCAGAGAACGGGGCAGTTTGATGGTCATATCATTATAACGGTGGTTGACAGATTTCATTTCCACCACAAATTTCCGGTCTTCTGCAATATGCTCGCCTCTGCCATAGCCTGTCATGCTTCTTACATTCGCACTCATGTCTGTTCCTTTCTTTCTAAACTCATGTTTTCCGAACCATTTTGAACTGTTTCATTATACCCATTGTCACACAAAAGCGCAACAAAAAACGGGAATTGTATCCACTATTTTTAATCAAATTTTAATTTTTCTTTTCAAAAGCACGCCCTTTCCCACTTTTGGCAAATATGCTATACTTAATTGTTAACAAAACAAAAAGGAGGGATTGCTATGGCACTGGACGGTATCACCACCGCAGCCATCGTCACCGAACTGAAAGAGAAACTCATCGGCGGCAGAATCGACAAGGTACATCAGCCTCTTGCCGACGAAATCCGCTTTTCCGTGCGCGCCATCGGCGCCAATTATAAAGTGCTGGCTTCTGCCAATTCCGGTCATCCCCGGATGCACATCACCGAAAACACCAGAGAAAACCCTATGACAGCGCCACTGTTTTGCATGGTGCTGCGCAAGCACATTGCAGGCGGCAAGATCGTTGACATCTGCCAGCCCAATTTCGAGCGTATCATCATCATCAAAGTGGAGTCTGCCAACGAAATGGGCGACATGACTGTGAAAAACCTGATTCTGGAAATCATGGGCAAGCATAGCAACCTGATTCTTACAGACGAAAACAACAAGATTCTGGATTCCATCAAACGTGTTTCCCACGACAAAAGCTCTGTCCGGGAAGTCCTGCCGGGAAAAACCTATGTGTTCCCCCCTTCTCAAGATAAGAAAAACCCCATGGAACTGGAAGAAAGCAGTTTTTCTACTCTGCTTCATGTGCAGGAAGGACAGAAGATACAGGATTTCCTTTATAAAACTTATACAGGTATCAGCCCCATCATGGCGGCGGAAATCTGCCACGAAGCAAAACTGGATGCTTCCGATGCCTGCGAGCAGATAACAGCAGAAAAAGAACATGCCCTTTTTACTGCCTTTTCCAACACCATGGAACAGGTAAAAGCAGGTGCTTTCTCCCCTGCCGTTTACTATCAGAAACCCGGCGGCAAGATTCTGGATTTTGGCGTACTGCCCATGACACAGTTTGACGGATTATATGCGAAGGCATATCCTACGGTTTCCGCTCTGCTGGAAGGATTCTACACTGAGCGTGACAACGCGGCACATATCCGGCAGAAAGCACACGATACCCGCAGACTGGTCATGACCAACATCGAAAGATGTGTGAAAAAGAAAGATATCCAGCTGAAAACTCTGCGGGATGTAGCAGGCAAGGATAAATGGAAATTGAAAGGCGAACTCATCACCGCCAATATTTACGCCATCCCCCCCAATGCTACTACATTCAAAACTGTGAATTTCTATGACGAAAACATGGCAGAAATCGAAATTGCCCTGGACCCCACCAAAACACCGGCGGAAAATGCCCAGAAATATTTCAACAAATACAACAAAGCTAAACGTACACTGGCTGCCATGGAAATCCAGCAGAAACAGAATGACGAAGAACTGGCATATCTGGAAAGTGTCCTGAACGCGCTGGACACTGCGAAGGACGATGCCGATTTGGCGGAAATCCGCACAGAACTGGCAGAAAGCGGCTTCATCCGCAGACAGCCCCAGAAAAAAGGTCAGTCCAAGCCAAAGAAAGCAAAACCCATGCGCTATATTTCTTCTGACGGCTACGAAATTCTGGTGGGCAAAAGCAATCTGCAAAATGATGAGCTGACTTTGCGAACAGCAGAGCCCACAGACATTTGGATGCACACCAAAGAAATCCCCGGTTCCCACGTCATCATCCGCACCAACGGCAAAGGAGAAGTCCCTATCCCCACACTGGAGGAAGCGGCAAATCTGGCGGCATTCTACAGCAAAGCCAAAAACGGCAGTATGGTGCCTGTGGACTATACTCTGCGGAAAAACGTGAAAAAGCCCAATGGCGCAAAGCCAGGCATGGTCATTTATCTGACCAACAAAACCATTTATATTACACCAGAAGAAGAAAAAGTCAACCAAATGGCAACTGAATAAAAAAACAGGCAAACGCGTCTTGATATTCCAGCGCGTTTGCCTTTATTTGCAAACTATAGGCATACAGTATGTTATCGTGAGGTCATATTATGCAAAACGACATTTCCAAAGAATTTTCCCTTGGCGGATTGCTCCGTTTTACATTCCCCACCATCATTATGATGATGTTTGTGGCAACCTATATCATTGCGGACGGTATTTTCGTTTCCCGTTTTGTGGGAACGGCTGCTCTTTCTGCTATTAACATCGTTTATCCCCTCATCAACGTCATGTTGGGTGTGGGCATCATGCTGGGCACCGGCGGCAGCGCCATCATCGGCAGGGAATTGGGTGCCGGCAAAGAAGATCTGGCAAGACGGCATTTTACATTATTAACACTCTTTGCCATTGCCATGGGTCTGATCCTTTCCCTGCTCTGCTTTGTATTCATTGAGCCCCTTTCCATTTTTCTGGGAGCTGATGAAGCCCTGTTGCCTTACTGTATCGACTACGGCAGAATCATGATGGCATTCTACTCCATCTCCGTGGTACAGGTGCTCTTTCAGGTATTCTTTGTTACCGCAGGCAAGCCAAAACTGGGACTGATTCTCAACGTTGCCAGCGGCATCAGCAACATCGTTTTTGACTATGTATTCATCGTTTTGATGGATATGGGCATCAAAGGTGCCGGCTGGGGAACGGTCACCAGTTTCCTCATTGGCGGCATTCCGCCACTGATTTATTTTATGAAACCACGTTCCGTTCTGTATTTCGTAAAACCCGAATGGAACACGCAGGTTCTGCTCCACAGCATGAGCAACGGCGCATCTGAACTGATTACAAACATTTCCTCAGGTGTCACCACATACCTGTTCAATAAAGTTATGATGCAGATGATGGGACAGGACGGCGTCGCAGCCATCACCATCATCCTTTACGCAAAGTTCCTCTTTGCCTCTGCCTATATGGGCTTTTCCAATGGTGTGGCACCGGTATTCAGTTATCAGTACGGCAAGCGGAACCATGTCCAGCTGAAACGGCTGTTCAAAATGTCCATGGGTATCATATTGGTTTCCTCGGCAGTCATCAGCGTGCTTTCGTTCCTGCTGGCAGAGCCAACCATATTGGTATTCACCCCCAGAGAAAGTTCCACATTCACTCTCACACTGGATGGGTATAAAATCTGTGCATGGAACTTCCTGTTCTGCGGCGTGAATATCTTCGCTTCGGCATTTTTCACTGCCCTTTCCAACGGCGTGCTTTCCGCACTGATTTCTTCCCTGCGCACTTTCGTCTGCGTCAGCGGATGTATCCTGTTCCTGCCGAAATATCTTGACTTGTTAGGGGTATGGCTTGCCATTCCCGTGGCAGAAGTGCTGACCATCGTAGTCGCAATCATTCTGTTTGTAGGCGCAAGAAAAAAATATCAATATGCATAAAAAAGGGCTGTCTTCAAAAGAAAACAGACCTCGTAAAATCCATATAAAAATAAGATAGCCGGAATCCCTAAATATAAAGGATTCCGGCTATTTTTGTTTTCTGATGGAGAAGTTCTCCAAATCTATCCTATTTTTTATGCCTGATATTCCTGATAAATCTTACCGAAAAAGTCGTCCAATGCCTGTTTCATTTCCGCAAAGCCTTCAGGATGCTTAGAATGCCCCATGGCATGGATTTCTTCTCCTTCTTTGCCATAAGCATGGAACACCCAGCTATCTCCAGCACAGATACATGTTTCGATGTCATAAAATCCATCCCATGCTGCCGCGTTCTGTTCTTCCAGCAGTTTTGCCAGTTCCACAGCCAATTCCTGTGCAGGCTCACAGCGCAGGCTGCGTTCTTCCCCATCGTAGAGGTCAATGCCTACGTTTACACCTTTTTCATTGTCCAGACGATACCAAGCCATATATCCGTCATTTCTGCCATAGCGAAAAGAAAAAGATTTGATTTCTTTCATTACGTTTCCTCCTCCGTGTAAAAAGAAAGGGCATCTCGTTTGGAGATACCCTTTTTGGTTTATTTTGCGTATTCTACTGCTCTTGTTTCTCGAATCAAATTTACTTTGATCTGTCCCGGATATTCCAGTTCTTCCTCGATCTTCTTAGCAATGTCTCTTGCCAACAAGGTCATGCCGTCATCACTGACGTCTTCCGGAACTATAACAATCCGCAATTCACGACCAGCCTGAATTGCGAAAGATTTTTCAACGCCTTTGAAATTATCTGCAATTTCTTCCAGCTTCTGCAGACGTTTGATGTAGGATTCCAGAGTTTCTCTTCTTGCACCGGGTCTTGCCGCAGAAATGGCATCTGCTGCCTGTACCAGTACTGCAATGATGCTCTGAGGTTCCACGTCGCCATGATGGGCTTCCACCGCATTGATGACAGTGTGGTTTTCCTTGTAGCGTTTCAGCAGACCTACACCGATGCTGACATGAGAACCTTCCATTTCGTGGTCCACACTCTTGCCGATATCGTGAAGCAGACCAGCGCGTTTTGCCATATTCACATCAACGCCCAATTCCGCAGCCATCAGCCCAGCCAGATGGGATACTTCGATGGAGTGTTTCAATACGTTCTGACCGTAGCTGGTTCTGTATTTGAGTTTGCCCAGCAGGCGAACCAGTTCAGGATGCAGTCCGTTGACACCTGTATCAAATGTTGCAGCTTCGCCTTCCTCGCGAATGGTGACTTCCACTTCTTTCTTGGCTTTTTCCACCATTTCTTCAATACGGGAAGGATGCACACGCCCGTCCACAATGAGTTTTTCCAGTGCGATTCTGGCAATCTCTCTGCGGATAGGGTCGAAGCCGGAAAGAATAACCGCTTCTGGTGTATCGTCAATGATCAGGTCGATACCTGTCAGTGTTTCCAGTGCGCGGATGTTTCTGCCTTCACGACCGATGATACGGCCTTTCATTTCATCATTAGGCAGCTGTACCACAGATACTGTGGTTTCTGCCACATGATCCACAGCACATCTCTGGATGGCATTGGCAACGATTTCTCTGGAGCGTTTGTCCGCTTCCATTTTTGCCTTGCTTTCGATTTCCTTGATCATCAGTGTTGCTTCATGCTTCACATCTGTTTCCACCATAGCCAGAATGTAATTCTTTGCTTCTTCGGTGGTCAGACCGGAAATACGTTCCAGTTCCTGCAGCTGTTTTTCACGCAGTTCTTTCGCTTCTTCTTTCTGTCTTTCCAGATCCTCCAGTTTTCTGGACATCTGTTCTTCCTTGCGTTCCAAAGACTCTGTCTTTCTGTCCAGAGCTTCTTCCTTCTGGAACAAACGTCTTTCATTTCTCTGCAGTTCGTTTCTTCTGTCACGAACTTCTTTTTCCAGTTCATTTTTTGTTCTGATACTGTCTTCTTTGGCCTCCAAGAGGATTTCTTTCTTTCTTGCCTCTGCATCTTTTACGGCCTCGTCCACGATTTTATTGGCACGGTCTTCCGCCACGCCCACCTTCGCTTCCGCGATACGCTTTCTGTAAAAAATTCCGACAATCATCCCCAGAAGGAGTCCGATCACAGCACAGATAATACTTATCGGTTCTATGAAAAACACCTCCTTATTCAATTTTCAAAGTACATTTATGATTTCACATAGCCATAAGCAGTGCATAATACACCTTTTTTATTTTATAGCTTTTTTGCATATGTGTCAAGACAGTTTTCGTCTTTTTGCCAAGGCCCTCTCGTGAAAAAAGCCGAAAAACAAGGCTTTTTCCTATTATTTCTTGCCAGAATTGCATGAAAAATCACGAATTTTGCGTATGCTTTGTTTCCATCCGCACGATTTCAAATTCACCAAAAGCAGCGTGGGCAACGCTTTCTGTCAGCACTTCGCCGCCGTAAACGCGTGTCATTTCCTCCGCAAATCCATTGGAGAGATACACCTGCAGCAGTCTGGCATCGGCTTTTACCAGAACTTTCCGGCAGATGGTTCCTGCAAAAATGGTCTTTGTTTCCCTGCGCATTTTCGCCGCCGTCCAATCCACAGAAAATACCCGTCCGCTGCCTTCACAGCTGCGGCAGTTGGTAGTGGTTTGCTTCAACAAAGAAGGCTTTGTTTTCTTTCTGGTGACCTGCATCAGACCCAGTTCCGTCATACCAACCACAACGGTTTTCACCCGGTCTTTTTCCACTGCCGCCTTCAATGTTTTGGTCAGAATATTCCGGCTCTCCTCCTGCACCATATCAATGAAGTCAATGATGATGATGCCGGACAAGTTCCGCAGACGCATTTGTTTCGCCGCTTCTTCCGCCGCTTCCAGATTGGTTTTCAATATCATTTTTTCCAGATCGCCACGCCCTGCGGCTTTGGCGGAATTGACGTCAATGACCACACAGGCTTCCGTTTCCTCAATGACCAGATAACCGCCGCTTTTGAGCCATACTTTCTGAGAAAGGGCTTTTTCCAATTTGCTTTCCGCATAAAAAGAAGCAAACAGTGGTGTTTTTTCTTCATATAACTCTAACTTCGGCTGTCCTTCCCCAGAGAAATCCCCTGTTGCAGCCAGCAATTCATAAGTTTCTTTGTCATTGACCACAACGCTGTCCAGGTCAGTGCTGTAAAAATCCCTTGCGGCTTTCAGCACTGGGATATTTTCCTGCCAAAGCAATGCAGGGGTTTTCCGATATTCTGCCTGCTTTACACTCTGCCATTTCTGCAGCAGGCTTTCCAGTTCCTTCTGAAATTCCCCTTTACTTCTTCCTGCCCC
>CATZIM010000034.1 GCA_958420075.1 uncultured Clostridia bacterium
ACATATGGAAAATTTGCTGTTTGGGGAAATCGTGACTATGGTGGTGGAGCATCAAGGGAATACGAAAAAATCATGGAGCAAGGCGGATTTCAAGTTTTATGCAATGAATATGCTGTAGTTACTTTTGACATGGAAGAAGAAATATTAATAGCAGGTCTTGATGACGCTTTGCTTGGCAATCCTGATGTCCAATGGATGGCAGACCCTAATCTGTTAAAGGAAAAGCAGTTTTCTATATTACTGACACATGAGCCAGATACAGCTGATTTATATGCTGATATAGGGTTTGACTTAATTTTATCCGGTCATAGCCATGGTGGACAAGTGAAAATCCCTTTTTTGCCACAGATCAAGACTTCTATGGCAGAAAAATATGTGGATGGAATGTATCATCTAAATGATAAGACAGACTTATATGTCAATTCTGGTATTGGAACATCGCATTATCCAATTCGTTTTGGTGTAATTCCTGAGGTTACGGTATTCTTTTTGGAAAAGGAGGCATAGGATATGCATATTTTGATTGCAGAAGATGATACCGATATGCAAAAAATATTAAAACTATATTTGCAGAAAGACGGGTATGTCGTCAGTGTTGTATCAAATGGAAAAGAAGCTATTGCGTTTTTGTCAGAGCATGTAGTAGATCTTGTACTTTTGGACTGGATGATGCCAATACAGGATGGTATCCAGACTTGCCGTGACATTAGGCAGTTACATATTCCTACAAAAATCTTAATGCTGACAGCCAAAGGAGAAAATGAGGATGAGGTACAGGGATTGATTTGCGGTGCAGATGATTACCTGAGAAAACCATTTGATATACAAATACTGCTGCTGCGTATTCGAAAATTATGTCAAACAGAAGATATTTTATCATATCAGGATATCCTTCTGAATCCACAGACCATGGAAGTGACAAAGAAAGGAGAACGGATTTCTTTGACAAAAACGGAATATGAACTATTGAAGTTTTTCCTTGTAAATCAAAGACGGATTTTATCCAGAGACATGTTATTGGACCACATTTGGGGAATGGATTATGAAGGAGACATCCGCGCTGTGGATACTGCAATTCGGCGTTTGCGAAAGAAAATAGGAGAAAATGTGATACAAACAAAAATCGGTTTGGGTTATATCTTGGGGGAATCAACATGAAATTTCCTATAAAAAATAAACACCGCTTGTCTAGAAAATTTATTGTGGGAGTGGTTTTGATACTATTGTTTGTATTGGCTGGAACTTTTTTTGTAAATTCCCAGGTCGTAGAACGATTTTATTTGCATGAGCAATATCAATATATACAGGTGATTGGCAACGAATTAGAAAATAAAATTGATGACGGATATACACCACAGCAAGCAATAGAAGAACTGGAAGAAAGAGAAAAGGTCTTGATCGTTTATACAGAGAATACAGGCGAAGCGGATGTGCTTGCAAATGAACTCAGAGAGAGTTTTAAAGAAAAAGGATTGGGCTTTCAAAAATTCTGGCTTTGGGATGAGGATTATAAAATGGCTGTAGAAAATGGCTCCCAATTTCGTTTGTATAGCCAAAATAAAATGAATTACAGCATTTTGGTACAGTATCTTACTTTGGAATCCGGATTATATGCCATTGCAGCCATTGTTCCGGATGCACAGGGTGTGATTGACCTTGTGAATCATATCAGTTTTTTGATTTATGCTTTGGCAATACTTGTTGCCATCATTTTGATTTTTATTTTGACAAAGCATATTACAAAGCCGTTGGAAGAAATACAGGTATTTACCAGAAAAATTGCTTCTCAAACATATCAGCCTTTGCAAATAAAGACGGGCGATGAATTGGAAGATGTGGCAAATAGTTTGAATGACATGGCAAATGAAATTGAGCAGTATCAGAAAAAGCTGGAGGAGAAAAACAGTCAAATGAAACAGCTCCTCAATGATGTTGCCCATGATCTGAAAACACCGATTTCCCTGGTGGGGATGTATGCCAGAGGTATCAAAGATGGGTTAGATGATGGAACTTTTTTGGATACTATCATTCGACAAAATGAAAAGATGTCACTGTTTACAGAGAAATTACTGCATTTTTCCCGTATTGAGCAAAAGGAATATGATTGTGAAGAATTGGAGTTGGATCAAATCCTTCAGCAATGTATGGAAGAACAGAAACTATTTTTTGAGCAGCGAGGGTTGTTATTGTCGGAAAATATAGAACCCCATTTGAAATATAATGGTAATAAAGAGTTACTGTGGGAGATGTTTTCCAATTTACTCTCCAATGCTGCCAAATATGCTGCTTCTGGTAGCGTGGAGGTAGAGCTTTTGCGAAAAGAACAGACGTATTTCTTTTGTATTACCAATGAAATGGGGCATAGTTCTCTGGATATAACGCAGATTTGGCAGCCGTTTTATGTTGGAGAAAGTTCCAGAAATAAAGGATTGTCTGGCACAGGCTTGGGTTTATCTATTGTAAAGAAAATTGCAGAACGATTCCATTACAGAGTTTCTTGTTCACTTCAGGAACAGAAAATTTCTTTCGAAGTGGTTTTTCCCATAGAACAATAGGAGGTATTTGGAAGCTGTCATGTAGAAACACAGAAGACTGAAATCCTTTCTCTTATAAAGGATTTCAGTCTTCTTATTCTTATGGAAAATGTATTTCTGAAATGCAAGCTAAAGCAATCATGGAAAACAATGTTTTTTGAGGTAGAGCAGATTTTATGCTGTTCTTTTTTATTTTGTCACACCGTTGTCACAGCAGCACGTTATCCTGATTATGAAAAAAACATGAAGGAGAGTGTAGAGATGAAAAAATTACTTGGAAAGGTGATAGGGTGTTTATTGCCCGGAATGCTGCTTTTCAATGGATGTACCGCAGACATTTCGGCAATACAGCAGACAGGAAGCGTTATCAGAACGGCTGATGTGGCATTGCCTTTTGACATGGATGTGGATGCATCTACCATGGAGATTTCTTTTTTGGTAAATGGTCAAAACATTTCTATTTCAAAAGGGTTTGAATCACAGAAGGTGGAAAACTATACAGAAAAGGATGATGAAATTTCCTGGACATATCCAGAGGAAGAGATGGAAGTGCAGCTGACGAAGGAGGAAAATTATCTCGAAGTGCAGATTACTTCCTTGGCTGATACAGACCATTCCTTTGTATGGCCATCCATATCAGCGGATGAATACTATCTGCCATTAGGAGAAGGAAAAAGAATACCTGCAAATGACACTGCGTGGATTGGCTATCTGGATCAGCAGCAGGTTTCTGCATTGGAACAGCTTTCCATGCCTTTCTGGATTTCACAGTATGAAAGCTATGATGTATTATTTATTATGGAAAACCCATATCGTACAGAGCTGAATTTTACTGCACAACCTGATTTATCTTTTTCTGTATCCCATGGGTATCCGGAGATTGATCCTGAAAAAACCAATACATACCGTATTTATGTGACGGAGGATAATCCAGTATATGGTGCGAAGATTTATAGAAATTATGTGAAGGAAAAAGGTGACTTTGTTACTTTGGCAGAAAAAGCGGAACAGAATCCCAATATCGAAAAATTATATCGAGCACCATTCATTTATTTATGGGGAGATAATATCATTTCGGATAATGATATCAATTGGGAAAATTTCCGTCAGTCCATTGATCATGAGATCGTAAAATATCTCTGTTCTTTTTCTTCCAAAGTGGAGAATGGAACAGAATTTGAAAAGGTTCTGCAGGAATTGAAAAACCAAGACTATGTGGCAGACTATCAGAAAAATACCGTTTGCAGTTATATCAGTCAATTGCTGCGCAGGGATGATTTCTGGAATCCTATAGTGTTTACGCAAAAAACAGCCCAAATGAATGAGTTATTGTGTACGGAATATGATAGCTTAACCGATTCTCAAAAAATCCAACTGAATAAAGAAGCTTTGGCGGCAAATATGCCAGGGGTTTTTCAGCCAGCATCTTCTTGGATGAATGCGTCAACAGTGGATTTGCTCAAAGATATGCAGGAATCGGGGATTGATACAGCATGGATTGGACTTAACAGCTGGGAACAGGCATATGCAAAGCCGGAATTGGTTGAGCAGGCAAATGACATGGGGTATCTCATCGCAAGTTACGACTCTTATCATTCCATTCATGCGCCAGGCGAAGAGCAATGGATTACAGCTGCTTTTGATGATGCTTCCCTTTATGAAAATGCAACAGTAACAGATAAAAATGGGGAAAAAGAAAGTGGTTTCCAGAATGTAGGCAGAAAATTAAACTCCACACTTTCTATGCCGGCAGTAGAATCAAGAATGAAAAATATCATGTCAAATGATCTTCCGTTTAATTCCTGGTTTATAGATTGCGATGCAACGGGAGAGATTTATGATGATTATACGCCTGAACATATCACTACACAAGAACAGGATTTGTCAGCCAGATTAGAAAGAATGGCATATATCCGAGACGCATATGACCTTGTTGTTGGTTCAGAAGGCGGGAATGATTTTGCGGCGTCTACCATTGCTTATGCTCATGGTATTGAACTGCCAAGCTTTTCCTGGATGGATCAGGATATGAAAGCAAACGAAGAAAGTGAGTATTTTATCGGAAAATACTATAATCCGACAGGCGGTGTTGCAGAGCACTTTGCAAAGCGTATTCCTATCAAAGAACAGTATGATACTATTTTTGTGAAACCTCAATATGATATTCCGTTGTTTAAGCTGGTATATAATGATTCTGTTATCACTTCCACTCATTGGGATTGGCCTACTTTTAAAATAGAAGGTAAAACACAGGATCGTATGATCCGTGAAGTTCTTTATAATGTTTCACCTCTGTATCATTTGGATGATGAACAATGGAATGAGTATAAAGAAGATATTACAGCACATAACAAAATTTGGTCAGTGTTTAGCAAAAAAGCAGTTCAGAATGAAATGACTGATTTTTCATATCTGAAAGAGGATGGAACTGTACAGAAAACCGTGTATGGCAGTCAGCTGAGTGTAGTTGCTAACTTCTCAGATACTTCATATAACTATGAAGGAAATGATATTCCTGCACACTCGGCATTGATAACAGAGTCAGATCAGAGTATGGTTTATACACCGATATTGAAAGATACACATAAATAATGTTTATAAGAAAAGCAGCTGTGCCTATAGCTGCTTTTCTTAATTTAAAATTTTAATACAACTGGATAATGAGGTGAAAATCTTGAAGCAATACAGGAAGAGGTGGGAGGATATATTGACATCGTAGGATTAGATGACAATGTATGCATCCTATTATATGATGAGGGAAAATTGATTGGATTGGAAGGTAACGGGAGAATCGGCAACAATTTTTGTACGAAGTCAAATGAATTTGTGGTTTATAAATATAGTATTGCTAGAATAATTACAATGTGATGTTTTAGGAAAAGATGAAAAGTAAACTGGAAATAAAATGTTTTTGTAATTTTTAGAATGGGAAAAGGATTTTCTAAATATGTTGCCTGTGCAACATATTTATGAAGGAAAAAGTTGTATCCTAATCTAGAGGTGATTGGTGATGAGAAGAAATGACAGAGAAATGAACCAGGAGTTTGCGTATTATGTAATAGATAAAGCACCTTTTGCTACAATCAGTATGGTACGACCAAATGGAAGCGCTTATGGAATTCCTATTTCTGTTGTGAGAGAAGATGATCATTTCTATTTCCATTCGGCTATGAAAGGTGAAAAATTAGAAAGCATATTGCATCAAAACGAAATCTGTATTAGCGCTGTCAGCAGATGCAGACCAGTACCTGACAAATTTACTTTAGAGTATGAATCTGCTGTCGTTTGGGGAAAGGCGTATCTTGTTTCGGAAAAAGAAGAAAGGATTCATGGTTTATCTTTGATTTGCCAGAGGTTTGCGAAACAGAATATGGATCACTTTCAGGATGCAATTGATAGAAGTCTTGGAAGGACCGCAGTGATTCGCGTGGACATCACAAAAGTGACAGGCAAAAGAAAAAAATATGATGCCAGTGGTGTAGAGATGAAATGGGGAAGAATGGAATGATAATTTCCTAGAATCGTGTTATCATAAAGGTTATAATGACAATAATCTTTCAGTGAAATGGGATGGAAATCATGATAAATATAGACCAGCTGCTTACATATCCATTATTTCGAAATTTACAGTCATCAGCTTTGGAAGAAATCCTGCAGTGTGTTCATGTGCAGTATAGAAGTTTCCCGAAAGGCTATTATTTGGCTATGACAGAAGATGAAATCAGATATATTGGTATTGTCTGTAAAGGCAGTGTACAAATGATAAAAGAAGATTATTGGGGAAATAAAACCCTTTTGGTACATATGCGTCCTGGTGAATTGTTTGGAGAAACTTTTGTCTGCAGTGCATTGTTTGCTTCAAAAGTTTCTTTTGTAACAGCGGAAAAAACGGAAATTTTATTTTTGAATTATGATAGAGTGATGCATACATGTTCTTTGACTTGCAGGTACCATCATCGGCTTATTGAGAATATGCTGCAATGTATTGCCGAAAAAAATATGCGATTGATGGAAAAAATAGAAATCGTATCTAAGAAAACACTTCGTGATAAGTTGATGACGTATTTATCTTTTGAGGCGCAGAAACAAGGGACAGAGTACTTTACCATTCCTCTTGGACGTATGGAACTGGCAGAGTACTTATGCGCAGATCGCAGTGCTATTACAAGAGAATTGGTGAGTATGCAGGAAGATGGCTTGATCACTTTTGAAAAGAACCAGTTTCGTATTTTAATAAAATAAAGAAATTTCAAAGACTTCTTGTCCAGACAGGAAGTCTTTTTCTTTTATAAAAAAATCGTAAAATAGGTTGCCTGCGCAACATCAAGGGCAGTTTGTTTTTGTTATTTTAATAACAAGAAGGGAGGCAATGTAATGTATCAAGAAGAATTTATGGCTGTAGGTCAAGCGTCTATTGGAAAAGTAAATTTTTTAAGAAAGAATCCAGTGGGATATTTTCTTGCATCCATGTTGGCAGGAATTTATGTGGGATTTGGTATCTTATTGATTCCATTGGAGGGCAATTGGCAGGGGCATCGTACACAAAGGTGGTGATGGGCATTTCCTTTGGTATTGCCCTGAGTTTGGTGATTATTGGAGGTGCAGAACTTTTTACTGGCAATAACTTCGTCATGGCAAGTGGAATGCTGCAAAGAAAAGTAAGTTTGCAACAATCCTTAAAACTGTGGATTGTGTGTTTTCTTGGGAATTGGCTGGGAGCTATTGTCATTGCAGCAGTTTTTGTAGGTACTGGACTGGCAGGTGGAAATCAGATTGGAGATTTTATCATTACATCAGCCGCATCTAAGATGTCAGCGGGTATGCTTTCTCTGTTTTTCCGGGGTGCGCTGTGTAATATGTTAGTATGTCTGGCAGTATGGTGCGGATTCCGTTGTAAGAGTGAAAGCGCGAAGCTTATTATGATTTTTTGGTGTCTCTTTGCATTCATCACAACAGGATTTGAGCACAGCATCGCCAATATGACACTGTTTACATCTGCCATCTTGCTGGATGGAACAGGAACGATTACTCTGACTGGGTATATGTATAATTTGTTTTTTGTAACATTAGGGAACATGGCAGGAGCTATCTTAGGTCTTGCGATTCCTTATGGAATGATTGGGAAAAAGAAAGAGGTGTAATTATGGGCTATTGTTTTACAGAAGATGGGATGAAGTCTGTCTGGAGTGAATTGGAAAAGCGGTATGATATCTACGCACCCAAGTATTTTGCAGGAAAGGGAAGATTTTCCGACACAGACTGTGTGCGGTATGGGCAAGTGCACAGTGCAGCAGAGATTGTATTTGACAAGAAAGCGGAATATTCGGCGAAAGAATTTCTTCTACCCAATGCGGAAACACTGTTTTACTTTACAGAAGATCATATCCGCGAAAGTGCCTGCAAGGAAAAAGAAATGCTGATTTTTTTGAGAAGCTGTGATCTGCATGCCATTAAGCGGTTGGATGCCGTATATCTGCGTATATCTGGAACAGGGGTTTATTGATGGCTATTATAAGCGCCTCAGAGATAAAGTAAAATTTGTTTTGATGGGCTGCTCCAAGGCTTTTGATACATGTTTCTGCGTAGATATGGGAACAAACAAAAGTGACGATTATGACATGAGTATGGATAAAGTCGATGGTAAATACTACATGGACTGCAAAATGGAAGAATGGGCAGAACTGTTTGCGCATAATGCGGAAAAGCTTCAAGACGTACAACCTGCTTATGTAACAGAAACGGAAACACATGTAAATTTGCCAACACAGATGCCAAAAGCAATGCTTCAGAGTGATTTTTGGAGAGAATACGATGGCAGATGTATTGCCTGTGGCAGATGTAATTTTGTTTGTCCCACTTGTACCTGTTTTACGATGCAGGATATGTATTATACAGAAAATGGCAAGGCTGGGGAAAGACGCAGAGTATGGGCATCCTGCATGGTAGATGGTTATGCGGATGTTGCTGGTGGCGGTACTTATCGAAAAAAACATGGGGAACGCATGCGATATAAAGTACTTCATAAAGTTTGGGAATTCCAGAAAAAACATGGTTATACCATGTGTGTAGGATGCGGCAGATGTGATGATATTTGTCCGGAATATATTTCTTTCTCTCATTGTGTGAATGAATTGGAAAAAGCTTGCAAGGAGGTAATGGAAAATGAATGAAAACGTATATGTGCCATTTTTGTCAAAAATCCAAAAGGTCATTCGGCATACATCCATTGAGTATACATTTCGTATGGAATATCATGGCAACGTAAAACCTGGACAGTTTTTTGAAGTTTCTATGCCGAAATATGGAGAAGCACCCATTTCAGTCAGCGGCATTGGAGAGGACTATGTGGATTTGACAATCCGTCGTGTTGGAAAAGTTACCAATGAAATTTTCGAAAAATACGAAGGAAATTCTCTGTTTTTGAGAGGACCTTATGGAAATGGTTTTGTAGTTTCAGACTATGCAGGCAGTGAATTGGTTATCGTTGCTGGAGGTACAGGAGTATCTCCTGTTCGTGGAGTTATCTCTTACTTTGGAAACCATCCTGAGGAACATAATGGAATGACTTTGATTGCAGGCTTTAAATCAGATGATGACATTTTGTTCCGGAAGGATTTTGAAACATGGAAAAAGCAAATGGATGTGATTTTGACAGTTGATAAAGGCGAGCCTTCTCCAAATCGTCAGGTTGGATTGGTCACATCTTTCATTCCGCAGTTGGAACTGAAGGAGGTTACATCCGCAAAAGCCATTGTAGTCGGTCCACCTGCCATAATGCGTTTTACAACAGCAGCACTGTTGGAGAGAGGTTTTAAAGAAGAAAATATCTGGATTTCTCAGGAAAGAAAAATGTGTTGCGGGCTTGGAAAATGTGGTCATTGCCGTATCAACGATAAATATGTCTGTCTGGATGGACCCGTATTTCCCTATACAGTAGGGAAAAATCTGTTGGATTGAGGAGGGAACGTAATGGATATCAATACGAAAAAATTGAAGAAAAACGCATTTCGTGTAACAAAGGTGCGGAATAAAACTGCTTCCCGTATCCGTGTGCCCGGCGGTCATCTGGAGGCAAAATACTTGCCTGTGTTGCAGCATATCGCGGAAACATATGGTGATGGAACATTGCATATTACCAACCGTCAGGGATTTGAGATTCCGGGCATTGATTTTGAAAAGATGGTAGAGGTAAACGCTTTGTTGGAAAGCATCATCACAGGCATGGATATCAATCGTGAAGAAGAAAATGGGGGTTATCCGGCAGCAGGTACAAGAAATATTGCTGCTTGCGTAGGGAATCGCGTTTGCCCATATGCATGTTATGATACAACAGCTTTTGCTCAGAGAATTGAAAAAGCTGTTTTCCCTAATGATCTTCATTTTAAGATTGCGCTGACGGGCTGTTCCAATGACTGTGCGAAGGTGAGAATGCATGACTTTGGCATCATTGGTATGACAGAACCACAGTTTGAGCCTGACAGATGCGTAACCTGTGGTGCTTGTGTGAAAGCCTGCACAAAAAAATCAACAGGTGCTTTGACAATGGTGAATTTTCGTCCCCAAAGAGACGCGCAAAGATGCATTGGTTGTGGGGAATGTGTTTTGGCTTGTCCTAATATGGCATGGACAAGAAGTGAAGAAAAATACTATCGTCTGACACTGTTAGGCAGATCTGGGAAAAAGAATCCCAGATTGGGAGAAAACTTCGTCAAGTGGATTGATGCGGATAGTATCGTTCAGATTATTTTGAATACGTACGAATATGTGGAAAAATATATTGATCCAGAAGCCCCTGGCGGAAAGGAACATATTGGTTATATCGTAGATCGTACAGGATTTGAGGAGTTCTATAAATGGGCAATGAAAGGAGTACACCTCTCTGATAAAGCAGAAATTACATCTCCTATGTATTGGTCCGGAATTCGTTATAAATAAGGGGAGTACTATGTCTTACTTTACATGTGTAGAAACTGCAAAGAAAGAATTATTATGTGCATTAATCGGATTAAGCAGAGCCATTGAAGGTAATGAATCAAAGTGCACCAGACATACCCAAAAAATATTTTTGGATGGACTATATATGATTACATTGTCAGAGATGATGATTACATATCAAGAAATCATGTGTCATATTACTTTGCTTCATGGGGAAAAACAGCGTTTCGTACCAAGATGTTCCACTTGCAAGAAGAAATGTGGACGAAACGATGATTTTCCAAAAGATAAGATGGAAAGTTTGTCAGAATATGCATACCAACTTTTGCAAAGTATATTGTCTATTGGTCTCTTTGTGTCTCATCAAGGGATTGATATCAAAACAAAGAATCAAGCAACTGATTTCCTATATAAAGCTTTATTTCAAGTTGGTAATACAAATAAACAAAATCCTCTTTTTTATGAAAATTATAGGAAAGAAGGAGGAGAGATATTTCAAATGATTTTAAATCAATATTTTTCCTTGGAGTATAAATGATTAGAAATCGTAATTTATGATGGTTAAGCAAATTATCTACACAATATAAAACATCAGAGTACCAAGCCAACGAAATGTTTGGAATACACCAAAAGAAAGAAGCGGAGTATAGATAGACTCCGCTTCTTTTTTTAGACTATAAAAATTTGGAATATAGAAACGAGATGCAAAGAAGCAAAAAGCTACTATCCATCCATGAAAACCATTGGCAAAGATATGTATCTTTCTC
>CATZIM010000035.1 GCA_958420075.1 uncultured Clostridia bacterium
TTCAATGGAAACGGAAAAAGGGCAGCGTATTAGTGGCGTCTTCATAAAAAAACAAAGCAAGCTGAAATCCTTATATATAAAGGATTCCAGCTTGCTTATTTTTATAAGATTTTATTTGATATGTTTTCTAAAGAAAAATTTGCTTTTCTCTCCGCCTTTTTTCTTATTCCGTTTCTGTATTTTCTTCTTTTTTCGGTTTCACAAGGACTGTGGTGCCCAAAATCCGGTGGTTATCCACGTTATGCACCTGTATCTGCATTTCTTCCGTATCCACCAGGAAGGATGTGCCGTCATCAGGCACATGCCCCAACACACCGCAGATATAACCGCCAAAGGTTTCATATTCTTCCACTGGCAGTATCACGTCCAAAGCTTCTGCCACTTCTTCCAGATCCGCGCTGCCGGCAACCTTCCATTCCATATCACCGGTACGCACAATTTCCGCTTCTTCCACTTCTTCTTCCTCTTCGTAGAAATCGCCCACCAGAAGCTGCATAATATCCCGCAGGGTGATAATACCGCTCAAACCGCCGTATTCATCCAGCAAAATGGCAAAGTATTTTCTTTCCCGCTTCATATTGGTCAGCAGCACGTCTGCTTTCACTGTTTCCGGTACAAAATAAGGTTTGTCTACGGCATTTGCCATAACGCTTTCCCGGCTTCTGTCTGCCAAACGGAAAAAGTCTTTTGTATCCAGCACACCGATGATGTCGTCATCGTCCTCCCCACTGATGGGGTAATAGGTAAAGCGGCTGTTCTGAATGGTTTCTTCCCAGACAGTCATATCGTCGTCCATATCCAGCATCACCACATCCACGCGATGGGTGCACACTTCTTCCACAGATGTATCATCAAACGCAAATACGTTCTGAATCATTTCCACTTCTTCTTCATCAAAAGTACCTTTTTCGTTGCCTGCTTCCAGCATCATGCGAATTTCTTCCTCAGAAACTTCTTCGCCGTTGTCGTTCGGGTCAATGCCCACCAGACGCAAAATGCCGTTTGTGGAAACAGTCAGCAGCCATACCAAAGGGGCGGAAATTTTATAAACCGCCGCCAGCAGACCAGAAAGGCCCAATGCCAAAGATTCGGATTTTTTCATGGCAACACGTTTTGGTACCAGTTCGCCGAATACCAGGTTAAAGTAAGCCAAAACAACAGTAATCACCAGCAGACACACAGACTTCAGTACATTTTCCGGAATCCCAATGCCTGTAGCTGCCAGAGCCGCCGCCAGAGGGCCTGCGAAGCTTTCTGCCGCAAACGCACTGGAAAGCATCCCCGCCAGGGTGATGGCTACCTGAATGGTGGCAAGGAATCTTGCGGGCTGTTCTGTCAGATTTACCAGACGTCCTGCCCGTTTATCTCCGTCCTGTGCCATTTTCTTCAATTTCGTTTCATTTGTGGAAATGACCGCGATTTCCGCACTTGCAAATATGGCGTTCAACGCAATCAACACTACTTGTAACAATAAAGGTTCCCAACTCATAGTTCTCATTCCTCCGTTTTGATTCTTCCAAAAATTATGATGTTCTATACATTCTTACAAACACAAAAAGGCATACTCTACCCCTTCCGATTCCGGGCAGACTACACCTTACTCTCTTTTTCTGACATCAAAACGCTTTGGAATTGTTAAGTTGGCGTCCGTATCGCTGTCCGCGTCCATTCTTTTTGTCACACTCCTTTCAAATTAGAACATATCATCTCATATTTCCTTTTGCCTGTCAATTAATGAACCGTTAAGAAATCAGGCAAAACGCCAAGAAAGCCTTTGGGGACTTCTTCATAAAAAACAAAAAAGCCGGAATCTTTATCATGACAAAAGATTCCAGCTTTCCTATTTTTCTGTTTGTTTTATTTTATGCCTTCAGCCAGCCGTTTTTCTGCAAAAATTCACGGATTTTCTCCATAGCCGTCTGCAGCTGTTCCATGCTGTAAGCGTAAGAAATACGCACATGTCCTTCGCCGCTTTCGCCGAAAGCATCGCCGGGCACTACTGCCACACTGGCTTCATGCAGCAGACGTTCACAGAACTCCTGAGAAGTCAAGCCTGTCACGGCAATGGAAGGGAACACATAGAACGCCCCTCTGGGTTCAAAGCATGTCAGTCCCATATCGTTCAAGGCTTTCACCAGATACTGCCGTCTTTCGTCATAAGCCTCTCGCATGGCCCCCACATCGCTGTCGCAAAGGGCATCATCCCGCAGAGCTTCTATAGCGCCGTACTGGCTCATGGTAGGGGTACACATGATGATGTAAGCATGTACCTTATTGATGACTTTCATCAGTTCTTTCGGCCCTGCCGCATAGCCCAAACGCCAGCCTGTCATGGAGAAAGACTTTGCAAAGCCGTTCAGTACCACTGTCCGTTCTTTCATGCCTTCCACAGAAGCAATGGAAACATGATTTTTGCCACCGTAAGTCAATTCCGCATAAATTTCATCGGAAATCACCAGCAAGTCGTGTTTGATGCAAACGGGAGCAATCCGTTCCAGATCTTCCCGTTCCATAATAGCACCGGTGGGGTTATTGGGATAAGGCAGAATCAACGCCTTTGTTTTGGGTGTGATGGCTGCTTCCAGTTCTTCGGGCATGAGTTTGAAATCATTTTCCGCTTTGGTGGTCACTACCACAGGCACACCATGCTGCAACTGAATGGCAGGTTTATATGCCACATAGGAAGGTTCCACCACCAGCACTTCGTCTCCCGGTTCCAGAATGGTACGCAGTGTTACGTCAATGGCTTCGGATGCGCCGATGGTGCAAAGAATCTGGTCTGTGTCATAGTCCAGATCAAAGCGGCGTTTCAGATAATGGGCAATTTCCTCCCGCAGTTTGGGCATGCCCCAGTTGGAGGAATATCTTGTTTTCCCTTCTGCCAGAGAATCCATGGCAGCTTTGCGCACACGTTCCGGTGTTTTGAAATCCGGTTCCCCAACGCCAAGGGAAATGACGTTATCCATGGTTGCTACAATATCAAAAAATTTCCGAATACCGGAAGGCGGCAGAACCGCCACATGTTTTGCTGTAAAATCTCTCATTTCTACACCTTCTCTTTCGTAATTATAATTTCACCTGATACAGGGCGTCGCTTTTGGGCTGTTCCAACACCCGTTCTTTGCCCTGTTCCAAAATGGTCTTTCCGCTTTCTGTAATGCGGCCAATGACGGCCGCTTCAATGCCAGCTGCCGCCAGTTTTTTCACCAACTCCGCTCCGTCAAAAGCGGAAATAATCATGGTGCCGCTGGAAATCAGGAGCAAAGGTTCAATGCCTGCTTCTTTGCAGACTGCCTTTGTTACTTCTTTGATGGGAATATTGTCCGCAAAGACCTGTACGCCTTTTCCAGAACATTCCGCCAGTTCCCAGACTGCCCCCAAAATGCCCCCTTCTGTGGCGTCATGCATGGCTGTTGCACCGTGTTCCATGGCAATGCGACTTTCGGTACCTACGGACAAATAGCCTTTCATGTCTTTGGCTTCTTCCAGCAGTTCTTTGTCAATGCGTTGTGCCAGCACATCCTCATGTTCGTGGGCAATGATGGCAGTACCTTCCAGACCTGCCCACTTTGTCATGATGACATCCTGTCCCACTTCCGCGCCGCCGGTGCAGACCATTTTCCGGTTTCTGGTCTTGCCGATGACTGTAGCGGAAATCACAGGTTTTGTCACCGCATCTGTCACTTCTGTATGGCCACCCAGCACTTCAATGCCCAGTTCCGCTGCCGCTTTCAGGGTGCCATGCATGAGTTCTTCCAGCATAGCCTCATCGCTTTGAGGCGGCAGAAGCACTGTCATCAAAATCCCCACTGGTTCTGCCCCTGCGGAAAATACGTCGTTACAGTTGATATGTACCGCCAGATAGCCGGTATCTTTTGTTGCGCCAGTGATGGGGTCTGTAGAGAACACGCACAGTTCCTCTTTGGGGTCCATGGCGGAACAGTCCTCCCCTGTTTTGGGACGCACCACAATATCATCCCGATGAACTTTGCTGTGTGTCACCGGGTCTAAAACGATCCGCTCCAGTATTTGCGGCGGAATCTTACCAATTTCAAACATACTATCAAATCTCCTTTTTCGGTCAGAAGCACTTTCGTGCAAAAAAGAAGCCGCACTGGGCAGTCCCACAGCACAGCTATGTTTCTTTTCCCTGTGTACTATTTTACCACAGTCTGTATCACAGGAACAGAAATTTTTCTTCTCCCATTTCCGAATCTTCTAAAAATAGTGTCAAAATGCAAAAAAGGTGTCTGCAAATTCTGCAAACACCTTATATGCTTATTGAATGCCAAAGCCCGGCTGTTCTGTAGATGCCGTATCTTCTTTCGCTTCTTCTGTTTTTTCTTCCGCTTTCTTGGTGCCTACGGTCACCTGATCCGCTGTGGCACGGTAAGAAGAAGAACTGAACCATTCCCGGCTCACCTGTTTTCCGTTTTCGTAAACGATCTTGTAAACGCTTACTTTTGCGCCGGTTTTCCCGGTGGAAGTTACCTTCCGTTCGCCTTCCGGCATATCGGGATCTTCTGTCACCACTTCTGCCGGCTTCGGTATGGTTTCCTCATAAACGGTTTCATATTCCACGCTATGACCGCTGCTATGAATTTCATGACCATAAATATTCATGACCAGATTGCCGCCGCTGGCATAAGCTTCAATCAATACAGGATATTCTGTATTATTCTTGAACTTCAGATCTTTATAATTGCCTGCTACCGCCGCGTCACGGCCCAAAGGCACATACCCTACGGTCATGGAATGGGGATGGCGTTCCACAATCTCCAGTTCCGCTTCCAGAACGGCGTTATACAGTGTTGTAGTTACCTGACATACACCGCCGGCAACGTCTTTTTCCACTTTACCGTTGTTGTATACGGCAGCGTCTTTGTAACCGCCTTCATAAGTCTGAGGTCCCAGTTCCACATTGGCGGAGAATGTTTCTCCCGGCGCCAATACAGTGCCGTTGATGTAGTTACATCCCACTTCCAGATTGGTATTTCTGTTTTTGTCACTCATGGTATAAGTGGTTTTATAAGAACCGATCAGGTCTGTTACATGGCTATTTGCCTCTGCTGTGATCTTAGGTTCTTCCACTTCCGCCTCAATTTTGGCGGTACCGCTCATACGGGTATCCAAAACAGCTGCCGCGTTGGCTTCTGTTTTTTCCTGATCCATGATACGACCGGTTTCTTCTGGCGTCACCACAAATTTCCCGTTTTTCCGGCTGACGGTACTGTCTACGGCATGACGGTCGAATTCTTCAGCGATTTCTGTCAGTTTCGCTTTCATTTTTTCTGTGTCATAGGAATATTCCAAAGGAATGTCAACGCCGTCTTTCAGCAGCTGCGCCCCTACCTGAAAACGTTCTTTATCTGTGCCTTCTCTGCCGGTATTATATGCCTGCTCTACGGCTTCTTCCAGATGGTAGCCAGCACCCAGGTCTGTAAAAGGCACTTCCCATTTTGTTTCCTCATCATACTGGAATGTGAGCACCTGCCCACTGACTTCTGTCACATACTTTTCTTCCAGTGTCGCCAACGCTTCTTCCTGGCTCATGCCTTCCAGAGAAATGCCGTCTACGGTCACGCCCTGATAAATGCCTTCTGCAGAAAGGAGTTTCAGCACCTGATGTCTGTGATAGAAATAATATCCCAGAACACCTGCCAGAACCACCAGAACCACTATCAATGCCCCGATCATTATTTTCTTTTTATGCGCCTCATGACGGGCTTCCCGCCTGTGGCTTCTTACACCCTTTTGCAAATAAACCCCCAACTTTCTATAACAGTTGTTTTCGCTTTTCCGCAATGACAGAAAAACGGCTTCGCCCATACAAGTGTATTGGATTCAGACATACATTATACCAGAAACCAATACTTCTTCTATCATAGCGAAGCCGTATGAAAAAAACAATATCAATTATAATAAATTTCCTTACATTTTTATTACATAATTGGTTCACAAACCTACTTTCCGCGGCGTTTTTTGGCGTCCAGAAGCCGTTGTGTTGTATTTTTATGCTCTTCTGGCGTATTCGCCGGTTTTTCCGCAGCCGTTGTTTTCTTCTCTTTCTCCTGAGGCGGCTGTTCTTTTTCCACCTGTTTTGCAGTGGATTTCACAGGTTTTTCTGCTTTTTTCACCTGTTTTTCCTGTTTTCTGTCTTTCCGTACTGCAAGGGCTCCTTCTGCCCTCTGCAATACTGTGGGGAATCTCCGCAGGAAAATATCCAGCAGGAGCAGGAATACGCCCAGTATCAGCAAAGGATTCTGCATAGACTGATGTTTCACAGACTGTGCCGCATCTGCCGCAAAAACTTCACTGCCGCTGGTCAGCACTCTGCCGCCGGTGCTTTCAGCAATCTGCTGAAGGAGCTGACTGCCGTTTTCTCTGGTTGTCATGTCGTACTCTTTGGGATAGGACAGATAAAAACCTGTATTGGAATTAGTGGTGGTTCCGTCTTTTTCTTCCACCTGCACCGCCGCCAGATAAGCCCCTTCTTTTGCCGAAGAAAAGACACCTTCATAAATCCCCGGAGCCGTTGACTGCATCTGTACGGTTTCTGTTTTATTGTCAGAAGAAACCACCGTTACCTGCACCTGAGAAATATCCTCGGAAAAGGACATAGTCAGCCGCAGGACGCTGTCTTCTTCCCCCGCTTCCGCTGTCAGGGTCATATCCGTCATGGCGTTGTTTTTCATCATCCAGGAAACGGCATTTCTGAGAATTTTCACGCCGCTGTCTGATGCCAACCATTTCTCCGTCCATTGTCCATGTACGTCAGGTGTCCATGCCACCGTTCTGCCCAGACCATACTGCCATGTGGCCAGAATGGGTTCTTCCTTGTCACTGATGAGCACTTTGTCGGCTCTGGCTTTTGCCGTGGTGCTGATATAGCCGTCCAGTTCCGTGACAGCGTCAATGCCCGACAAAATGGCAGAAGCATCCTGCTGTTCTGGATAAAAAGTTCGGTTATTAATAAATTCTTTCCCAGCCAGAATGGTTTCTTTTGCGAAAATCTCCGGCAAATCCGTAAATTCATCCGTAAAGTAATACCGCCCATTGCCATTGTTCGCCAAACGCTGCAATAACTGTGTATCTGCGCTGCCCCCTACGGCTACCGTAGAAAGGGTAATGTTCCGCTGGCGCATTTCTGTCAAAAGACTGTCATAGCCGGACTGTTCCGCCTGACCGTCTGTCAAAAGGAGGATGTGCTTCTGTTTGGTATTTTCTTCCTTCATGGCATCCACTGCCATTTTCAAGGCAGGCAATATACTGGTACCTCCGTCCGCCTGAATACTGCCGATGGCATTCGTCAGAGCGTCTTTGTTTTCTGTGACATTGCAAGGTTCCATCACCCATTCGGGAAAAGAGTCAAAAGCCACCACGCCTACCCTGTCGCCCTGCTGGAAATGATCCAGACTGCGGATGGCCGCTTCTTTTGCCATGTCAATACGGGAAACGCCATAATTACCGTCCATCATACTGCCGGAACGATCAATGACCATAATCATAGTCAAATCAGAATTCTGCCCTTCTGTTTTCAAATCCATATCCACAGGGAGCATTTTCTCCAGCGGAGTATTCTGATAACCGCCCAGCGCAAAAGCATTTTCACCGCCGCTGACCAGCAGACCGCCGCCAGTGGTGCGGACATAAGTTTCCAGTGCAGTCAAAAATCCATCCGGCAGATTTTCCACCGATACATTGGCAAGGATGACGCCGTCATAAGCTCCCAGCTGCTCCATGGCAGTGGGTGCGCTGCCTGCTGTCACTTTCTGGACAGCCACCTGACCGGAAAGCATGCTTTCCCATTCTCTGCCGCTATCCTCCTGTTCCACAATGAGGACTCTGGGAATATCTTCTATATAAGTATAGGCATAAACCCGGTTGTTTTCTGCCATAGTGTCCTGCGCCGGAACAATTTCCGCCCGATAAGTTACACCGCCGCCAGTAGTGGTAATATCGGAAAATACCATACGGGTTTCGCCTTTATGGATTTCCGCAGATTCATCGGCAATGAGGGTATTGCCTTTGTACAGCCGCACCTGCGCCGTAGTATCAATATTTGCGTCAATCTGTAATGCCAATTCATAGCGGCTGTTGATGTTGATGACTTCTGCCAATTCAAGCTTCGTCAGCTGCACTTCCGGCTGTTCTTCGGACACCAGAGGATATACGTCCACGGTAATGCCCTGTGCCGCCAATGCTCTTGCCTGCTGCAAAGCATTCCCTTCTGTTTCGTTGCCGTCAGACAGGAGGACAATCCGTTTTGCTGTGCCATCCGGCAAAAGAGATGCGGACAGCCGCAGGGCATTTTCCAGAGAACTGCCGCCTTTATCCACCAAAGACAGAAATCCTGCCGTTACATTGGTATCTTTATCCGGCGTCAGTTCCACCCCTGCCCGTTTTCCGAAGGAAACCAAACCCAACTGGTCTCGATTTTCTTTGGCCTGCTGAGCTTCCTGCAAAAAGGTCTGTACCTCTCCTTCCGTTTTCTCCACGCTGGCGGAGCGGTCAACGGCAAATACCGTTGTGGTGGTATTGGCTGTCATAAGCAATGTGGGGTTTGCCATGGCAAGAATCAGCACAAAACAAAGTACCGCCCGCATGATGGTATGCACTTTTTTCCGAAATGGCGATGCAAACTGTCCGCCTTTGGCAAAAAACAGTATGGCTGCCATTACGGGAATCAATAAAATCAGCCAGTAAGGCTGCTGCCAATCAATGTTCACGGCAATTCACCCGCCATTCTACAAGTAATACCACAAGGAGCAGCAACAGTACCCATTTGAGGATGCTTCTGCTGCCTTGAATTTCTTTCGTTGTGGATTGTGTCTGTTCCGCCTGTTCTCCCCGCAAGGACAAATCCGATTCTCCTTCGGTTTTCGCATTGACACCAAAGGGCGTTTCTGTCACATTCTGCGCGCTGTCTATTTCTCTAAGAGTATAAAGCCCCGGTTCTTCCGTTTCCGTCAATGTCTGTGGTGGAAATGGCGGTGCAATGGAAATCTCTTTGCCTGCGGCTGTGACTACCTTTGCTGTTTCTGTGGTAGGCAGCAGAGAAAGGCTCACCTGTTCTCCCGCCGTCACTTGGGAAACCCCTGAACCATTGGCAGGGAAATACCATTCCATCAAACGATACAACAAGATGGGAAATTCCGTCTGCAAAGGGAAGTCACTGTCATGGAGGTCAAAACCTAGAACTGCCACTTTTCTGCCGTTAGTTTCTCCATAAAGCCCCAAGGTCTGCCCTTCTGCCTGCAAAAAGGCTGTGCCCCAGGAAGCAGAAAGAGGCGTTCCTTTTGCCAGGGCAAAGGAAATGTCACCACAGTTTTCCAGACCACTGTCTGCAAGTCCACGGACATCCGCCGCAAATTCCCGTTCTGCCCCCGTTGCCACGATACCATTTCCACTGGGTGGATTGATGAGGAGCCAATGTCCGTCCGTCGGCATGGTTTCCGGCAGTACACCGTCAAACACATACAGGCTGTAACCCGAGAGATTTTCCTGCAAAGTATCTGTCTGATACAGTTCCACCTGATCGGATAGAGAAAGGGCTTTTTCCAGAAAGAGATTGCTTTCGGAAACCAGCAGTACTTTCTGCTGTTCTGCCGCCGCCAATCCCGCAAAACGGCTGTTATCTGCCATCAGAGCATCTTCTGGAGAAATCCGTGCTTCCAGCGTTTTTGTTTCCCCAGGAACACCACGGAATACCACGTCCATATCTGCTCCAGCTGCCACTGTGACAGTTTTGGTGTCAAAGGCCGCACCATCCGCATAAAGGGTAATGGTTTTCTCTTGGTCGCTTTTGCCATAGTGATGGAGCCTTGCCATGACATACAATCCATCTTCCTGGGCTGTATGAGAAAGAAGTGTCACCGCTGTATTCTCCCCATCTCCGGCATAGACCTGTTCTGTTGCGGATAATGTGCCAAGATTGCCGTATCCATCCGTATACACCACGATTTCGCCGCCCAAAGCTTCCTGTTCCGCTGAAAGCAGACTTTTCGCCTCCTCCCAGTTGACACCGCCCGCTGTGGGAGAGGCATTTTCTACCATACGCAGAACCACATCTTTTTCCCCGCCGCTGACAGCAAGGGTTGGCGTATCTGTAAGCGTCACCAAAGAAAAACGAGAACCAGGTGCTGTATTTTCCAAAAGTTCCATCAAGTCTGCCTTTGCGGCATCAAAACGGCTTTTTTCCACATCTGTGGCCTGCATACTCAAAGAGCAGTCCAAACCAATGATGTAATCCCCCACCTGTATTTTCCCCATGAGATAAGGGCCGGACAAGGCAAGTGCAAGAAGGACAGCCGCCGCGATCTGCAAGAACATCAGCAGATTTTTCCACAGCTTCTGCCATGGCTCCTGTGCCTTTGTCTGGGTCAGCACCTTTTCCCAAAGATACAGGCTTGGCACCTGTTTTTCTTTATATTTTTGTTTTAATAAGTACATCAACAAGATGATCGGCACCGCAAGAAGTGCCAATCCTCCCAAAAGGGGCTGAGCAAAGTGCATCGTCCCCCTCCTCTCTGCCTGTCATTTAAGCGGCGCAATCCTGTAAGTATGCCGCCACATCCTCCGGTACCTGATACACTGCCACAAAGTTTTCCTTTGGAATGAGAATATCCAGATATTTCGTCATGCCATCCAGAATCTCCAGTGTCACATAACCTTCTTTATAAACAGTCATTTGGGCAATCTTATAATCCGTATTGGAAACCGTTTCTCCCAGCTCGATGGTGGCATTCTGCCGCAGGGCAAAAGTGCCGCTTTCTGTCACATCCCCAGGCAATACGTCCACCTTAGTCCATTTGGAAACCTGAATGGCTTCCAAAAAGGCATCCATATCTTCCACGGTGGTACCGTCGCTTTTCACCACGCGGACAGGCTTGCCGTCACTGTTTTCTTCCATAAAAATCTTCTCTGCCCAGTTGATTTTTGCCATTTCTGCTTCGATTTCCGCCTGTGCCTTATCCCATGCTTCTCCAGCTTGTTCCATGGCACTGCCCAACTGATGGGAGGCTTCCTGCAAACCATCTTTCAACTGCTGTTCATCCTCTGTGGAAAGATTGCCGCAGCCTGCCAGCATACACAGAGATAAAACACCTGCTATCTTCCAGATTTTCATATAAAATCCCTTCTTTCTCACCGTTCCAGTGTGGCAAAATAATCAGAAACCAGTT
>CATZIM010000036.1 GCA_958420075.1 uncultured Clostridia bacterium
AGAAAAGGCGGCAGAAGCCGTTGTTTCTTATTTTTCATACATGCGGCAAACTTCCCGGTAGCTTTCCGGTGTACCGATGTCATAACATTCTCCGGAGAATGTGTAGGCGTACACGTCTTTGCGTTTATACAGCCATGCGGGGAAGTTCCCCGGTGCGTCGGGATTGTTGCCCCCATCCAGATATTCCCGGAACATGGGCACTGTATCCCGTTTGTAAAGGTAGGTGGCAAATACCGCTGTGTCGGACTTAGGTTCTTTGGGTTTTTCCTCAATATCCAGCACCTTGCCGTTTTCATCCAGCAGCGCCACGCCGAACTGGGACAATTCCTTTTTGTTGGGCCATTTCTTGACGCAAACGCAGTCATGGTCTTTTTCCCGGTAATAATCCACATAATCCCGCAGGGAGTAAGTGAAGAAGTTATCTCCGGCAATGACCAGCAATTCATCGTCGATTTTCTTTTCAGCAATGACAAAGCCAATGTCACCTACAGCGCCTTTTTTGTTTTCGTCGCTGGTGGTACCGTCATCCAGCACAGAAATGGGGGTTTTCCCCGGCGCTGTCTTTGCCCAGTCTGTGAAATGCTGGGCGAAACGGCTGTTTGTCACCACATAGATTTCATCAATCTCAGAAATGGTGTTCAGTTCGTCTACAATATAATCAATGATTGGTTTTTTGTTGATTGGAAGCAATGCCTTTGGCGTATTGATGGTCAAAGGATATAATCTGGTGGCATAGCCTGCCGCCAATATAATTGCTTTCATGAAATCACTCCTCTTTCCTCATCAGAAGTGTCCTTCTTCGCCAAACAGACTGTCACATACAGCCTGCATGTTCTTGGGCAAAGGCGCCGTCATCTGTTTTCCGTACAAATAGGACAGGAAACCTTCTTTTTCCTTCCAGACGATTTTCCGGGCATGCAGACATTGATTGGAAATGGCAAACTCCCCTCTGACCTTTCGGTTCGTTTCGGCATCGCCATATTTCCTGTCACCCAAAACGGGATGGCCCATGGCCTGCATGTGGGCACGAATTTGATGGGTCTTTCCGGTGATGAGCTGCAGTTCCAGCAAAGTATAGTCCTTTGTGTGGGCAATGGGGCGGTACTTTGTCAGGGCACGGCGGTATCCCGCTTTTTCCTGATGGCTTGTCCGCACCTGATTGTGCTCCTCATCCTTGGAAAGATACAGGTCGATTTCTCCCGCTTCTTCCACTACGCCTTTTACCAATGTAACATAATATTTATCCATACGCCGGCTGCGAATGGCTTCATTGACTGCCTGCACGGCACGGAGGGTTTTCCCCGCCACCACAATGCCGCTGGTGTTTCTGTCCAGACGGTTGCAGACTGCCGGTGTGAATGCGCTTTCCGCAGAAGGCGTGTATTGTCCTTTTTCGTAGAGGTAATACAAAATCTGGTCTGTGAGGGTATCACGATCCTCTGCTTTTTCCGGATGGGTCAATAGCCCGGCGGGCTTATTCACCACCAGAATATCGTCGTCTTCGTACACAATGCCGAAGTGACGCTCTGCCACAGGAACGGTCTTTTCCTCCATAAATCCTGCCATGGTTTCTTCCGCCAGATACAGCTGGAGGGTATCTCCCTCCAGCAGCATCTCACTGCCCTCTGCTTTGCCTTTATTGAGCTTGATGCGTTTTTTGCGCAGCATTTTATAGACAAAGCTTTTGGGCGCTTTGTTGAAGTATTTCAGCAGGTATTTATCCAGTCTTTGGTTTTCCTCATTTTTGGTGATCTTGATCTCTTTCAATTCTCCCAAACTCCTTTGAGAAATCCTCCCCAGCTCGCTTTTAGCTGTGGATCCAAGCCAGATATGCACTGATGAAGTTGTCGATGTCGCCGTCCATCACTGCCCCTACGTTACCGGTTTCTTCGCCGGTACGATGGTCTTTTACCATGGTGTAAGGCATGAATACATAGGAACGGATCTGGCTGCCCCAGCCGATTTCTTTTACATCGCCACGGATTTCTGCCAGTTTCTGCATCTGTTCTTCAATTTTCAGTGCCAGCAGTTTACTTTTCAGCATTTTGAACGCACGTTCCTTATTGCTGAACTGGCTTCTTTCATCCTGACACTGTACCACGATCCCTGTAGGGAAGTGGGTGATACGGATGGCAGAAGATGTTTTGTTGACATGCTGACCGCCGGCGCCGCTGGCACGATATGTGTCGATACGGATGTCGTCGGCTTTGACTTCGATCTCATTGTCGTTTTCGATTTCCGGCATAACATCGCAGGAAGCGAAAGACGTATGACGTCTGCCGGAGCTGTCGAAAGGAGATACACGCACCAGACGATGGATGCCTTTTTCGGACTTCAGATAGCCGTAAGCGTTTTCGCCGTTGACCTGAATGGTAACGGATTTCAGACCTGCTTCGTCGCCGTCCAGCATATCCAGTACTTCCACCTCAAAGCCTGCTTTCGCAGCCCATTTGGTATACATACGGAAGAGCATGTTGGTCCAGTCGCAGGCTTCTGTACCGCCGGTACCAGCGTGGAGGGTAACGATGGCGTTGTTGCGGTCGTATTCCCCGTCCAGCATGGTGGCTACGTGAAGCTGTTCGTATTCCTCCAGGAAGGAATCGTTCATTTCCTTGACTTCTTCGTAGATGCTGTCGTCTTCTTCTTCGATGCCCATTTCAATGAGCGTGAGGATATCCTCGTATTTGGTCACAAGACCTTCATAATGTTCTACCTTGTTTTTCAGCGCTTTGAGCTGCTGCAAGGTTTTCTGGCTCTTCTGCATATCGTTCCAGAAATCAGGATCGGCAGAAAGTTCTTCCAGTTCGGCTATTTTCTCTTTGGCGCCAGCGACGTCAAAGTGAAGCCCCCATTTCCTTTAATTTTTCGTCATAAGCGGAAAGGCCCAGACGGATCTGTTCTAATTCGAACATGCAAAAATCAACTCCTTTAAAAATAAGATTTTTTTGGTTGTTTTTTATTTATGATAAACGTAACGAATATCCGTAAGTGTTTTGCCGTCTATTTCACACAGACAGGCATCTTCTGTGGGCACAAAGCCCAGTTTTTCATAAAAGGCTCTTGCCCTTTCATTCTCCCGCAGGACCCAAAGGTAAACACCTTCGTAATTCTCCAGAAGTTCGTCCCTGACGCTTTCCAGCAGCTCTCTGCCATATCCTTTGTCGTAGTATTCTGGCAAAAGATAAAGAGAAGCCACTTCGCCAAAGGCGCTGTAATCGCCGCCGTTTCCTACAAGGGTTCCTCCCGCAGGCAGTTCTGTTCGGGCAGCACCATAAGCCACTGCCCCCACGGCTCTTTCCTTATCAAAAATCAGTTTGGCAGACAAGCTGCCTTCTGTCAATGCTTTTTCAAAAAAGGTTACCCAATGATTTTCGGATAATCCATCCAAATATCCATCAGGCACATCTCCCCGAAAAGCCACTTTCCAGCTTTCGGCGTAAATACGGCTCATGACAAGGGCGTCTGCCGCCTCTGCCTGCCGCAAAGTGCCGGCTTTTCGAAAACGGATATAATTGCCGGAAAAAGAAGGTTCCAACTCCTCCGCGGCCACTTCCCAATGGGGCACATTATATTCCGCATACATGGAAGGATGATGGAGCAGAAAAGCAACTGCCTTTCCCCCTTCTGTTTCACAGCCGTAGACAGGCACCAAATGTCCGCCTTTTCCGTAAAGACTTCCGTCCGGTTTCTGCTGACCAAAACGGAAATAAGGTGTCACGGAAACAATGCAGACAAAGCCGTTTTCCAGGTCTCTTTGGAGGTCAGTAAGGGTCTTTCCCCGCTTTGCTTCTCCAAAAATGCCATAGTCCCCAGCCATTTCCGCCAGTTTTCCATGAATCCAGCCGACGCCGTCTTTATAAGCTCCTGCCGCCAGACCTTTGGAGATCATCTCCCCTTGTCTGCCGCAGGTGCAGCCAAGGCCTTCCAGCACCATCCTGAGAGAGGCAATGCCGCAGCCTCTACCGCTCCAGCTTTCCGCCTCGGCAAGGGAGGAAAATCCCTCCTCCTGCCAGTTTTCAGCGGTCATCCTCTGGGTATAAAAAGGCAATTCTGCCAGCTGTATCCGTTTTCTCATGGTTTCACCTGCTTTTTAAGCGTTTCTGCCGCAGCACTGTTTGTATTTCTTGCCGCTGCCGCAAGGGCAGGGATCGTTTCTGCCAACTTTTTCTTCGGCACGTTTCTTAGGCTGTTTCACAGCGGAATCGTCCTTGTTGGTGAACATAGGTTTCTGCACTTCTTCCCGTTTTGCTTCGGTTTCGATGCGGACACGGTAGAGGATCTTCAGGGTATCTTCCTGAATGTGGTTGCTCATTTCCTCGAACATGTCGTATGCAGCAAATTTATATTCGATCAGAGGGTCTCTCTGTGCGTAAGCGTGCAGACCGATGCCCTGACGCATCTGATCCATATCGTCGATATGGTCCATCCATTTCTGGTCGATGACACGAAGCAATACCACGCGTTCCAGTTCACGCATTCTTTCTTCGTCGCCAATTTCTTTTTCTTTCAGTTCATAGAGCTGAACACCCAGTTTTTTCAGGTTTTCTTTCAGTTTTTCTTTTGTCATCTTTTCCATGGCATCTTCTTTGATGTTGATTCTGCCAATGGGGATGATAGCGGAGAAAGATTCGCTCAGGGCGTTCATATCCCATTCTTCGGGCATCTGTTCATCGCTGATATGGGCGTCGATGATGCGGTCGATGGTCTGAGAGATCATGCCCATGATGCTTTCACGGAGGTTTTCGCCGTACAGTACACGTTTTCTTTCGCCGTAAATCACTTCACGCTGTTCGTTCATAACCTGGTCGTATTCCAGCAGATGTTTACGAACGGCAAAGTTGTTGCCTTCTACTTTCTTCTGGGCATTTTCAATGGCTTTTGTCAGCATGCCTGCTTCGATGGGTTCGTCTTCGCTCATGCCCATAGCGTCAACCAGTTTCATGGTCTTTTCGGAGCCGAACAGACGCATCAGGTCGTCTTCCAGAGAGATATAGAATCTGGATTCACCGGGGTCACCCTGACGGCCGGCACGACCACGGAGCTGGTTATCGATACGTCTGGATTCATGACGTTCTGTACCGATAATCTTCAGACCACCCAGTTCCGCAACGCCTTCACCCAGCTTGATGTCGGTACCACGACCAGCCATGTTTGTTGCGATGGTAACGGCGTTCATCTGACCAGCCAGCGCAACGATTTCCGCTTCTTTTGCGTGATATTTTGCGTTCAGCACCTGATGAGGGATACCTTCCCGTTTCAACAGTTTGCTCAGTTCTTCGGATTTATCAATGGTAACGGTACCTACCAGTACAGGCTGACCTTTTGCGTGAGCTTCTGCGATGTCACGAACAACAGCACGGAATTTGCCTGCTTCTGTGCGGTAAACAACGTCCTGCAGGTCTTTTCTGGCAACAGGTCTGTTTGTGGGGATTTCCACAACGTCCATACCGTAGATGTTACGGAATTCGTCTTCTTCTGTTTTTGCTGTACCAGTCATACCGCATTTTTTCTTATATTTGTTGAAGTAGTTCTGGAATGTGATGGTAGCCAGTGTTTTGCTTTCCCGGCGCACCTGCACATTTTCTTTGGCTTCGATTGCCTGATGCAGACCGTCGGAGTAACGTCTGCCGGGCATCATACGGCCGGTGAATTCGTCAACGATGACGATTTCCCCTTCATGTACCACATAGTCTTTGTCCAGATGCATGTTGTAGTTTGCTTTCAGAGCGTTGTTGATGTGGTGCTGCAGTTCCAGGTTTTCGGGGTCAGACAGGTTATCCACGTTGAAGAATTTTTCTGCCTTTGCGATACCTTCCTGTGTCAGCACAACGCTTTTTGCCTTTTCATCCAGAATGTAGTCCCCTTCTTCCTGAAGTTCTTCTTTCATCAGAGGGTTCATAGCTTCTTCTTCGTTGAGGATGCGGCCTTTTTTCAGCTGTTTTACAAACAGATCGGCTACGCGGTACAGGTCTGTGGACTTGGAACCGCTGCCGGAAATGATCAGTGGTGTTCTGGCTTCGTCGATGAGGACGGAGTCCACTTCGTCGATGATGGCAAAGTGCAGGTCACGCTGTACCATGCTTTCTTTGCGGACTACCATGTTGTCACGAAGGTAGTCGAAACCAAATTCATTGTTGGTGCCGTATGTGATGTCACATGCATAAGCTTCGCGGCGTTCGTTGTTGTCCATGCTGTTGAGGATACAGCCAACAGTCAGACCCAGGAAACGGAATACTTCGCCCATCCATTCGCTGTCACGCTGTGCCAGGTAGTCATTGACAGTAACAACGTGTACGCCCTTGCCTTCCAGTGCGTTCAGATATGCAGGCAGGGTAGCCACCAGTGTTTTACCTTCACCAGTACGCATTTCGGCAATACGTCCCTGATGCATAACGATACCGCCCATGAGCTGTACGGGGAAATGACGCATGTTCAGTACATGGGGGCGGGAAGCCGCTTCTCTTACAACAGCGTATGCTTCCGGCAGAATATCGTCCAAAGTTTCGCCTTTTGCCAGACGGTCTTTGAATTCCTGTGTTTTGCCTCTGAGTTCTTCATCAGAGAGTTTTTCGTATTCAGGACCCAGTGCTTCGATTTTGCTTACGATCGGTTTGATTTTCTTGATTTCTTTTTCACTGTAGTTCCCGAATATTTTTTCCAATAAACCCATTTGGTTCACCTCATTTTTTCTTTTTCCTGTATGTCCCTTGGAAATCCATGCTTTCTCATAGGCATACTTTTACATTATTATAGTTTAGCAGAAAAACAGCCTTCGGCGCAAGCATAAAATGCCCGAAAACCGAAGGCTTTACAAAACTTTAAGGAAATTGTAACTTCTTTCCCATACTTTTTACAGTTTATACGAAAAATAGACCATATCTTTGAGCAGTATGCCATCCTCCACAATGGGATGGTCATAATGATGAACGAAAAAATCCGTGATTCTATGGGAGAATTGGAAGCCGCAGGCCATGTAAAAACCCATGGTTTTGGGTGTTTCTCCCGTTCCCACCTGCAAAATGCCCTGTCCTTGCAGCTTTTCCTGCCAGAACCGCACCAGCTGTTTTCCATATCCTTTGTCCTGAAAAGCAGGCAAAACAGCGATGTTTTTCAGTTCCCACAGATTTTCTCCTTCCTTGGTCACAACGGAAAGGGCAATGGCGTCTTCCCCGTCAAACAGGACTGCCATCTCTCCTCTTTCCAGATATTTCATGACCATGTCCTCCTGCTCATCCCCCAGCAGGAGCAAATCCATAAAGTCCGTTTTTCCTGTAAATATCTGCCGCAGCTCCATATCAGTAAGCTACCCGACGGATGTCGTTGATGTGTCCCAGCACCATGATATGTTCGTCTTCGTTGAATACGTAGTTGGGGCCGGGAATGGGAATCACGCCTTCCCCCTGTTTCACCGCCACGATATTCAGATTATACCGGGCACGGAAATTGACATCCACAACGGTTCTGCCCAGCCAGCGTTCCATGGGGCGGATTTCCGCAATGTAATAATCTTCCACAAAGGGGATGCAGTCAAAAATATTGTCAGAGCTTGCGGCAATGGCAATCTGTTCCGCCACGTTTTTCTCAGGATAAATGACAACGTCAGCGCCGTTTCTTTTCAGGAATTTTGCCTGAATATCTTCGTCAGCCTTAGCATAAACCTTTTTCGCGCCCAGTTCCTTCAGAAAACTTGCAATCTGCAAACTGTTCTTGAAGTTTGTGCCCATGCAGACAAAGCAAGCATCAAACAGGTCAATGCTGAAAGAGCGCAGCACATCAATGTTTGTGCAGTCCCCCACACGTCCGCTGACGCCAAGGGGCAGCACATCTTCCACTGCTTCCGAGTCCTTATCCACTACCATGATCTCACATTCGTTTTCTGCCAGAGAGCGGCACAGATGATGGCCAAAAGAGCCCATACCAATAATCAAAAAGGATTTCATTTCCATAACTTCCTCCTGTTATATGTCTAAATTATCCAATGGTGATCTTTTCCAGAGGCATGGTCACAGGCGGCGCCGCTTTCCGTTCCATAAGGGCTACGGCAAAGGAAATACTGCCCACCCTGCCGCAGTACATGAGGAAAATGATGACCAGACGGGAGAATACCTCCAATTCTCTGGTGATGCCTGTGGAGATGCCTACGGTACCCATGGCGGAGAAGGCTTCAAAAAGCACATCCGTCAGTTCCAGATTCTGCACACTGCAGATGGCAATGGTACCAAGGATCACAAAAATCAAATTGACAAAAAATACATAAATGGCTTTGTGCAGGGCGTCTTCTTCCAGTCGTCTGCCAAAAATATTGGCACTGCGGGCATGACGTACCCCAGCCAGCGTATACATAAGAATGACCATCAGTGTGGTGGTCTTGATGCCGCCGGCAGTGGAGCCGGGGCTGCCGCCGATGAACATGAGGAGCATCATGAGCATTTTGCTGCCGCTGGTCATGGCGCCGGGATCGACGCTGTTAAAGCCTGCCGTTCTGGCGGTACAAGACTGGAAAAAGGCTGTCAGCAGTCTTTCGCTGTTGCTCATATCCACATTCAGATTGTTCCGCTCCAAAAGCAGCAGCAAAAAGCCGCCGCCAACGGTCAGGGCAAAAGATGTACTCAGTACGATCTTTGTCTGGAGGCGCAGATGGCGGAAAGACCATTTTTTCTGCCACAGGTCCTCCCAGACCAGAAAGCCCAGACCACCCATGGTGATAAGCCCCATGAGGGTAAAGTTCACCAGTGCGTCATCGGCATAAGCCACAATGGAATTATAATTGCCAAAAAGGTCAAAGCCCGCGTTACAAAAGGCGGATATGGAGTGGAACACACTGAAGTATGCCCCCTGTTTCCAACCGAACTGCGGTATGAATCGGATAGCAAGGAACAACGCTCCCAACCCTTCAAAGAGCAGGGTACCATACAAAATCTTTCTTGTGAGCCGCACAACGCCGCCGATCTGCATGGAGTTGATGCTTTCCACCATCACTTCCCTGTGGCGCAGACCGATACGTTTTCGCATCAGCAGCAAAAAGCCCAGAGAGATGGTCATGAAACCAAGTCCCCCGATCTGGATGAGTCCCAGTATGACCAATTGTCCAAACACTGTCCAGTGGGTGCCCGTATCCACCACCACCAGCCCTGTTACACAGGAAGCAGATACCGCTGTAAAAAGGGCATCCAGCACCGATGTAGGCGGCTGACCCTCCTGGGTGGAAATGGGCAGCATCAAAAGCAGCGTCCCCGTGAGGATCACCAGAAAGTATCCCAGGGCAACGATCTGCAAATTGGAAAGTCTCATTCGTGAACGAACCATTTCTTATTACACCTTCTCTTTTCCCCGATTAATTATTTTGATTCTTTCTGCAATTTTTCTTTGGTGTCTGTCACTGCCAAATGCCGTACCGCTTCCAGGAAAGGAATGGATGCCTTGGCTTCTTCCATGCCGTAAGTCTGATTGAGTTCATATTCCAAAGGAATCCATGTGGACAAAGGCGCTTCGTTGTGCTGCAAAACTGCTTCCAGCTTGTCCAATGCCTTATACACACGGGCTTCCGGCGTTTTCATTTCTATCATTTCCGCAAACAATTCTTTCCATTCGCTTCTGACAGGTTCCGGCAGGCTTTCCGCCAGGGCAAAGACTTCTTTGTCCTCTTTTGCCGTATCCGCTTCTGTTTTCCAGAAAGAAGGAATGTCCCCGGTGATGGCTTCTCCCAAATCGTGAATGACGCACATCCGCAGCACTTTATTCAGGTCTACGCCTTCCGCTTCTCCAGAAAGGAGCATTGCCATCAGCGCCACACGCCAGCTGTGTTCCGCCACGCTTTCAGGGCGACCCTGACTGGTGGTGGAATGACGGGTATTATCTTTGAGCCGTTCTGCCAGATGCAGAAAATCAATGAATTCTCTCGGTGTCATGCTTCCTTCTCCTTTTCCAGCGCTTTTTTCCAGCATTTATAACACATAGGTTCATAGCTTTCGTTGCCGCCCAGCATGACCTGTTCCCCTTCGGTGATAACATGTCCTTCTCCATCCAGTCTTGCGTTTACGATGGCTTTGCTGCCGCAGCTGCAAACGGTTTTCAGTTCCGTGATGGAGTCGGCAATTTCCAGCAGACGAGCGCTGCCGGGGAACAGTTTTGTGCGGAAATCTGTCCGCAGACCATAGCAGAATACAGGCACATTATAGGTATCCACAATGTCCCGGAGCTGGTCAATCTGTTCCGGCTGGAAGAACTGGGCTTCGTCGGCGATGATCACGTCATAGAACTGTTTTTCCCGTTCCCCTTTCTGGAACAGGGCAAACAAATCCACATCCGCTGTCACCACATAGGCAGGGGCTTCCAGACCGATGCGGCTTTTTACCACACCTTCCCCATCTCTGGTATCCACCGCAGGCTTCATGAGCCACACCTGCATGTCTTTTTCCTCGTAATTGAACTTGGTAATCAGTGCCTGCGCAGACTTGGAACTGCCCATGGCGCCATATCGAAAATACAGTTTTGCCACGCAAAACCCTCCTTTTTTCCTCTATTGTCCGATTATCATATCACAAAACTTTGCAGGTGGCGAGGTAAAAAATGGACTTTCACAAAAAATAAACAACACAAAACTATTTCAGGGTATCGAAAAAGTCGATACCCTGTCGTCAAAGGCTCATTTCATGGGGGTCTTTGACAAATAGACAGCGGTATAAAGCCGTTTGGTCAGGCACTTTGCTTCGCAAAGCCGCCTTTGGCGTCCCCGTTTTCTTCGGGGTGCAGAGCGTCCATCGGCTCAAAATCCTTGAAACTCCTGCTTTTCCTCGCCGGAAATAAATTTCGCCTGCGGATTCCAGTTGGGAAACCCCACACCGCAAGAGATGCGGACAGCCATTTATGACTGGCATTTGCGGAGCAAATGTGTTGACCCCTTTGTTTCCCAAGCCCTTCCGCGTTCTTGAAAAATGTATAAAATCTAGTTTTTTGACAATCTGCAGCACAAAACTGTTTTCTTTCTTTGAAAAAAGTATTATACTGACTTTGATATGTTTTTCACAT
>CATZIM010000037.1 GCA_958420075.1 uncultured Clostridia bacterium
TGTTGATGATGTCTTTTTCGCTCATATCCAGAACCTGCGCGCCTTTTCTGGGCACCAGTTCTACCAGGTTTTCCAGTTCCAGCATACGCAGTGCTTCTCTGACGGGTGTACGGCTTACGCCCAGTTTTTCCGCCAGCTGGTTTTCCATCAGTCTTTCACCGGGAACCAGTTTGCCTGTCAAAATCGCGTCTCTCAGTGTATTGAATACAACATCCCGCAGGGGAAGATATTCGTTAGAATTGATATTAAATCTTGTGTCTGCCATCAGTCGTTCTCCTTTCCTTCTTGCCATGGGGCACATGGTAAATCTGTGTCACAAATACATCTCTCATGGCGAACTGCTTCCGCAGAATCTTCGCCGCTTCCTTCGCCCTTTCCTGTTTGGTAAACAAACCGAAAACGGTGGGGCCGCTGCCGCTCATGAGGGCGCCTTCCGCTCCGTTTTCCAACATACTTTCCTTGATATCAGCGATCTTTGGATACATGGGAATGGTGACTGTTTCCAGCACATTTCCCAGCAGCCGTCCCATGGCAGGCACATCGCCTTTTGCCATAGCCGCCAACATACCTTTGGTATCAGGGTGGTGTTCTACCTGGTCCCACTTCAGACTCTGGTAGACCTTCGCTGTGGATACGCTAACAGGCAGTTTTGCCAGTACCACATAGCAGAATGGACAGGGAGGCTCAATATTGGTCAGCACTTCACCCACGCCTTCTGCCAGCACCGTTCCCCGGCGCACACAGTAAGGGATATCTGTTCCCATGGTCAAAGCCAGCTCTTCCAGCTTTTTCGCGGGCAATTTCAGCGAAAACAGCTTATTCATGCCCACCAGCACTGCCGCGCAGTCTGCGCTGCCGCCAGCCAGTCCTGCCGCCACAGGAATGCGTTTGTCGATCTGAATCAAAACGCCTTCCTGGATGTCATAGGTGCTGCGCATCAATTCTGCTGCACGCCAAGCCAGATTGCGGTTATCCGCAGGCAGCCAACTTACGTTGGATTCCAGACGGATTTCATTCTCCGGAATTTTCCGCAGAACGATCTCGTCATAGAGCCCTACGGTCTGCATGATCATCTGCAGTTCGTGGTAGCCGTTGTCCCGCTTGCCTGTTACATCCAGTGTTAAGTTGATTTTTGCCCGTGCTTTTAATCTGATTTCTTCCACGTCGTTCCCTCGTTTTTTCTATACTGTATACAAGTCTTGTACCTATTGTACATGAACTTAGACAAAGAAACAAGCGGCATGTTATACAAAAAACCGAAAAATCTTCTGGCAGATACTACCCAAAAAACGCCAAAACATTGCTTTTTCCACCAAAAAACGCAAATCCGGCTCCTTCCTTTACAAGACACTTTCCGCCATTTGTCGTCTGTTATGTACGACAACACCGCAGCATCATCAGCCTTCATCCCAAAACAAAAAAATAGCTGGAATCCTTAGATTCCAGCTATTCTCATCAGAAATGTTTTACATTCCGTTTTTGATTCTGTTTTATGAAAAATCAGTCTTTTCTCATATTTACAGATGCGATTTTGAATTTATCGTGTACGGCGATCATCGCTTCGTCAATATCCTTTCTGGGGATCAGCAGTGTGATCTTGATTTCGGATGTAGAGATCATTTCGATGTTTACGCCTGCATCATACATTGCTTCAAAGAACATCGCTGCAACACCGGGGTTGGTTGCCATACCTGCGCCAACGATGGACAGTTTTGCAACGTTTTCGTCGTGAGCGATTTCCTGTGCTGTCAGTCTTTCTTTGTTTTCTTCCAGAGCCTTCAGGGCAATGTCCAGATCTTCCTGACCGATGGTGAAGGAAATATCCTGTCTGCCGTCATGTCCGTTGGACTGCAGAATGATATCTACACTTACCTTTTCTCTTGCCATCAGATCGAATATTTCAAAAGCCTTACCGGGCTCGTCTTTTACACCTAAAACTGAAATACGGGATACATTTTTATCCGCAGCTACACCGCTTACCAGCATTCTTTCCATCTTGCATTCCTCCTTCACTTCTGTACCGGGCGCGTCAGACATACTGGAGCGCACCACCAGTTTTACATTGTACTTCTTCGCCACTTCCACAGAACGGCAGTGAAGCACTTTCGCACCCAAAGACGCCAATTCCAGCATTTCGTCATAGCTGATTTCATCCAGCTTTCTGGCATCTTTTACTACGCGAGGGTCTGCAGTGTAAACACCTTCTACGTCTGTGTAGATTTCACAAAGATCTGCGTTGAGGGCTGCTGCCAGCGCCACTGCGGAAGTATCGGAACCGCCGCGGCCCAGTGTGGTCATATCCCCCAGCATATTCACGCCCTGGAAGCCTGTCACCAGTACGATGTTGCCCTGTTCCAGTTCGTTTTCAATGCGTTCGGAATGGATTTTACGAATACGGGCATTGCTGTAAGTATTTGTGGTTTCAATCCCTACCTGTACGGCATTGAGGGAAACGGCTCTGCCGCCCAGCGCATTGATTGCCATTGCCATCAGTGCTACGGACTGCTGTTCCCCAGTTACCAGCAGCATATCCATTTCTCTGCGGCTTGCCTTGGGATTGATTTCTTTTGCTTTGGCAATCAGTCCGTCTGTTGTCTTGCCCTGCGCGGACAGAACAACTACAACGTCATTGCCTTCTTTCTGTGTTGCCAGAATCCGCTTGGCAACATTGAACACTCTTTCTGCATTGGCGACGGAGCTGCCGCCGTATTTCTGCACAATTAACATTATTCTACTTCCTCCTGTGATTCAGTCACTACTACAGCACCTTCCAAATCCGGCTTCAGCAGCGTCAGCTGCCAGTTGTTGGGCAGTGCTGCAAAGTAGGCGGACATTTGATTCCTGAATGTTTCAGCCTTGTCTTTTGTTACCATCGCCATCAAGGTAGAACCTGCGCCGCTCAAATAGCATGCCGTGGCACCGCTTTCCTTGGCTTTTGCAAATATATCCTCCATGTGAGGGATCAGTTCTTTTCTGTACGGCTGGTGGATTTTATCCTCCATGGCCATCTCCAGGTTTTCGAATTTCCCTGTCATCAAAGACGCTACCAATAATGCCGCCCGGGACACGTTAAATACAACATCGCTCCGGGAATAGTCTTTTGGCAGTACGCTTCTTGACCGCTCCGTAGAAACGGGGAAATCCGGCACCATTATAGCAAAAAATAAGTCGTCGGGCAACTCCAAACGTACATGTTTCATATTTTTTTCGCCCAGAGCCCCTACGACCATGCTGCCGAAAAAAGCAGGGTTGGAGTTATCCGGGTGACCTTCCATCTGAGCTGCCATTTCTGCCAGTTCTTCCTTGGTGCAAGGTCTGCCTGCCAGCTCATTTGCTGCCATGAGCCCGCCGACGATACAAGCTGCACTGCTGCCCAGTCCGCGCACCATAGGAATGTCGTCAGACTGGATCAGACGCACACCAGGCATTTTCAGACCCTTTGCGTCGTAAAGCTTGCGCATGGTCTGATAAATGAGGTTGCTCTCGTCTGTAGGAATGGCAATGGGCTGTTCCTTGCGGATTTCGATTTCTACGCCCTCAGGGATTTCTTCTACCCACAAATGGTTATACAACTGCAGCGCCACACCGATGCTGTCAAAGCCAGGTCCCATATTGGCAGATGTGGCAGGTACCCGTATATGAATCATAACAGAAGCCTCCTTTTTTCGTTTTTCCCCTTTTCATCACCGATTTTTGCGGTCAAAAACAAGACCCGCCTCATCCGCAGACGATGCGGGTCAATTTCCTTGCCATTTTATTTGCTTTTTCTTTCGTTTATTCTCTGCCGATGATTTTGATGGACTGCATGCCCTGCAAGTTTTCCAGCTGGGTCATGAGTCTGCCGAATTCACCCTGCATTTCATTTGTTTCGATGGTGATTGTCACGTTCGCGATGCCATTGATGGGAATGGTCTGGTTGATGGTCAGGATGTTTGCGCCTTCTGTGGCAATGCTGTTGAGCACTGCGGAAAGGAGCCCCGGTGTATCATCCAGATTGGCTGCGATGGTGACGGTTTTTCCTCTTGTGTTTTCGTAGAGTGGATGGACAGCGTCACGGTACTTATAAAAAGCACTGCGGCTGATGCCAACACGGTTCACCGCATCCTGTACTGTTTTTTCCTTCTTGCTTTCCAGCAGGTTTTTCACTTCCATAACCTTCAGAAAAATTTCAGGCAGTACGCTTTTGTCCACGATGAAAAAATTCTTATCTTCTTTCAATGTTTGTTCTCCCCTTTTTGTATCTCCGATACATACATTTGTTTCTACTACAAGGAATATAGCACATTCTGTCCACAGTTTCAATAAAATGGGAGGGTTTTTTTTGAAACAATCCACTTTCTGTCTTTTGCACAAAAACGTTTGCCTCTTTTGCCATTCCTTTTGAAGAATTGCCTATGTTTTTTCGACGCCATCCTTCCCAATGCCCCTTTTTTCTGCTAAAATGGAAAGTGGTTGTTTCTGCCCCTCAGGTCGGAAACCCGAAACAGATGAAAAAGGAGTTCTTCATGAATAATCATACAGATCAGCTGCGGCACGAAGATCTGCTGCAGCTTTTTACAACGGAATACGAAAAGTATGCCAGCCGCATGGACCCGGAAGCCATGGACGGTCTTTGGGACATTGCGCCCATGGTTTTTTCCAAATGGTACTATACGGCACTGACGGGAGAAACCATACTGACCCCTGCCAACATCATCCACTGCGACGAAGAAGATCCAAAGGTGGAAAAGGCTTACGTCCTTCATGTGGACAAAAAAGCCGCTGGCATGGAAAAATACAGCTTCCATCCCGTTTCCTACACATTGGAAAACCACCCCATACTGCGGGATATGCAGACCATACTGGATGCCTGCCTGCCGGACTGCACCGTTGACGAAAACGGCTTTTTCCTGCCGGAGGACAGAGCGGAACTGCTGAAAAAACTTACACTGCCTGATGGCTTTTATCTGGAATATCTCACTCGCCTGTGTCAGCAGATGGGCTTTTTCCAGAAAGTTCCCGCCATTCATATCCATAAAGTGACCAAAAGCCCAAAAGCCGACGCTTTCTTTGAAAAAGAACCCAAAGAAGCGCTGGATACCCTCCTTTGGGAAGGCTGCGCACTGGCGGCGGAACGTCTCCAATACACCATGGACTTGGAACCTGGCATGGTCAGCAGCAGCTTTTTCTATCAATATCTGGAAAATCACATTGACATCGATCAGGTCTTTGTAGACTTTTATAAACGGGTGGACATTGATCTGGAAAGCATCTGGAAAACACCTCCCAACGAGCTGACGGAAGAAGAACAGTCCATTGTATCCTCCTTCCTCTTTGCGGGCATTATGATAGACAAATGGGTATTCACACCCTTTGGACACTTTTTCCATGTGGTGCGCCCCATTTCCTTCACCCCCTTCCGTTTCTATCAGAACATCAATAATCTGGCGGCACTGTTCCTCATGCACCACAATCCTGGTGCGGAACTGTTCACACCGCCTTCCTATTGCAGTCTGACTGCCATCGGCATGGAACTGACGGCAAAAGAAAAACTTTCTGTGAATAAACAGAAAATGCCCAAAAATATTTCCTTTGAGCGTATCATGGAAGCCATCACACCGGAACTGGAACTTCGGTATTATGAAGAAATGCTGCGTTTTGAACTGGTGACGGATGTGGTATCTCTCCGCGCCACATTCCAGAAGGACGAAAACCTTTGGAAAGAAGCGGAATTGTCCACAGAAAATCTGCTTCATGATTTTTGCTGTGACATCTTCGCCGCTTTTGCCATGGAGGATACACGGGAATACGTTCTGTCCATCCCTGATGACAACGGCTTTCCTATGGAATACGCACCTGCCGCTTCCAAGCGCGCCATCAACAAAACAGACGGTCTGACACTGGGTGATCTGCCTTTACATATTGGCGATGTATGGACACTGACACCGCCTTCCGGCAAAGCAGGTGCCCTCACCATTGAGGTACTGGAGAAAAAGGCAAGCAATCCTTACCTCATGTATCCACGCATCCGCAGACAAAGCGAAAAGATCACCGAAATGGAACAGATCGACGAAATATATTAAACAAGCTATATATAAAGAAGGGACTTTAGATAAATCATGGAAACAAAACCTCTGATGCATCAGCATGGCGGCGATCTGGACGCCATCGAAAGAAAATACGGCATCCCCAAAGCGGAAATTCTGGATTTCAGCGGCAACATCAACCCTCTGGGCTTTCCCGAATCTGTGAAAACAGCTCTTGCCCAGAATCTGGACATCATTTCCACTTATCCAGACAAACATTACACCGCTCTGCGGGAAGCCATCGGCGCATACACCGGCGCAAATCCCGAGCATATCGTGGTGGGCAATGGCTCCACAGAACTCATTGGTACATTCATCAAGACTGTCAACGCAAAGAAAAGCCTTATCATGGGTCCTGCGTACAGCGAATACGAACGGGAAGTTTCCCTCACCGGCGGCACATTCGATTATTTCCCTCTGAAAGCAGAGGATGACTTTGTCATTGATCTGGATGCCCTGCTGGCGGCATTGACACCGGAAATCGGCATGTTCGTTGCCTGCAATCCCAACAACCCCACAGGCTCCGCTTTGACCGTATCCCAGCTGCGCACCATCCTGACCCACTGCAAAGAAACAGGTGCTTCTGTGATGATTGACGAAACTTATCTGGAATTTGCCGATAATCTGGATGAAATCTGTGCCATTCCTCTGGCTGCGGAGTTTGACAACCTCTTTGTCATCCGTGGTACATCCAAATTCTTTGCGGCACCGGGCATCCGTCTGGGCTACGGCGTATCTTCCAACGAAGCTTTCCGTAACCGCCTTCAGACCAATCAGGACCCTTGGAGCGTAAACTCTCTGGCTGCTTTTGCCGGTGAACGTCTTTTCACAGATAAAGCATTCCATGATACCACAAAGAAACTCATTTCCGACGAGCGTAAAAAGGCACTGGCAGAGCTTTCCACATGGAAAAACATTAAGGCATATCCTTCCTCTGCCAACTTCATTCTGCTGAAGCTGCTGACAGACAAAATCACTGCCGCTGAGCTTTTTGAAAAACTTATCGTGAAAAAAATGCTCATTCGTGACGCTTCCAGCTTCGCTTTTCTGGATGAAAGCTTCCTGCGTTTCTGTATCCTCCGTCCCGAGGACAACGCCATGCTGCTTTCCGAATTGAAAAAACTGGTAGAAGAAGCGTAAAAAACTGACAATATAAATCTTCCAAAACCACATATCCTACGGTAGAAATACAAATTTTTTTCGGAGGATATTGGCAATGGAAACCCATGAAATCATAAGCCGCAAAACTCTTTGCGGCTGTTTCTCTCTGCTGCGGCAAAGTCTGAATGACTGGCAGGCAGGCAATCTGTATTTTCTCAACAGCCATGCCCTGTATCATCATCTTTCCGCTCTGCCCTGCGGCAAGGATACCGTCGGCGGCATACTGACCCAAATGGAAAGCTGCATCCCCATGGCGCTGACCACAGACAGTCTGGAAAAATTCCTGCTGGCAAAAAGTCCCGCAGAAGCAGAAAATTTTCTGGAAAGCACCAAAACGGATTTTCTCTTTCTGCTGCTGGCGGCAGGGAAAGACGATGTCCTTTGGCAGCATGTGATGGATGTCTGCGAAAACCTGCGGCAGAAACAAATGGACAAACCAAAAGAAAGGCGGTTTTGTTATGGACGAAAAACCTTATCGTGACCTAAATACCTATTACCGAAACCTGTTCGGCGGCAAAACTGCCAAAATCTCACTGGACGGCGGTTTCACCTGCCCCAACCGTGACGGCACCATCGGCATCGGCGGCTGTCTGTTCTGTTCCGCAGGCGGCTCCGGTGATTTTGCCGAAAGCGCCGCCCTTTCCATCAGGGAGCAAATCGCAAAGGGGAAATCCCAGACTTCCGCCAAATGGGAGCATCCCCGGTACATCGCCTATTTTCAGGCCTTCACCAATACATACGCCCCTGTGAATACCCTGCGGCAAAAGTACGAAGAAGCCCTGTCCCAGCCGGACATTGTGGGGCTTTCCATTGCCACACGCCCGGACTGTCTGGAAGAAGATGTGGTGGAACTGCTGGCGGAACTGAACGGCAAAACAAAACTTTGGGTGGAATTAGGACTGCAAACGGCAAAAGAAACATCCGCCCATTTCATCCGGCGGGGATATGACAACGCCGTTTTCACCGACGCTGTAAAACGCCTTGCCGCCCATGATATTTCTGTGGTGGCTCATGTCATTGTGGGATTGCCGGGAGAAACAGAAGAAGATTTGCTGAAAACCATGGATTACATCAATAGCCTGCCCATTGAAGGGGTGAAGCTGCAATTACTTCATGTTTTAGAACATACGGACTTAGCGCAACTGTATCGCAGTGGACAGTATACACCCTTGACATTGGAGGAATATATTGACCTGCTCTGCGCCTGCATCGCCCGTCTGCGCCCGGATATTGTCCTGCACCGACTCACAGGTGACGGGGATAAAAACATCCTCTTGGCGCCTTTGTGGAGCCTAAACAAGCGTCATGTCCTCAACACCATCCATAAGACCCTGCGGCAGCGGAATATCCGTCAGGGCATGGACTTTGGGGAAAAATAGGCAAAAACCGCTGTTTTTCGATTTTTTTCGTATTTTATGTTTTTCTTTTCACAAAAATATGTTATGATTAGGGTTAGCAGTACAGAAAGGAGGGGGTTCCATGTCCGAAGAATCCATTCGGCAGTTAGCGGAGCATAAGCTGATTATCCTGCATCTTTTGCAGAAAATGGGCATTGCTTTGTCAAACAGTGAAATTTGCCAGTTTTTGCTGGAAAAAAATTATATGGACTATTTTTCCATCCAGCAGTATCTGACAGAACTGGTGGACGCCGGCTGGCTGGAAAAATCATGGGAGCAGAACAACACACGCTATACCCTCACTGACGAAGGCGACGAAATCGTCAATTACTTTCTGAACCACATTTCCGAACACGCCAAAAACGAAATCAATACGTATGTGCAGGAAAACAGCAAGCGCATCCGTGCAGAATACGCCGTTACCGCCAATTATTTCCCGGAAATCAACGATGATTTTCTGGTAAAATGCGGACTGAACGACGACGATGGCAACGTCCTTATGGAAATCAGCGTTTCCGTTGTTTCCAAACAGCAGGCGCTGGCCATCTGCCGGAACTGGCGGAAAAACGTGAGCCATCTTTATGGGACCATCCTCACTTCTCTGGTGAAAAACACCGAAGCGGAAGGCGGCGGCTTCAAAGCCAAGGAACAGAATTTCCCCGCCCCCGTGGAAGAAGATACAGAAGAAGCCTAAACCGAAAATGCAAAGCCGAGAATCTGAAAAAGATTTTCGGCTTTTTTTGTTGTCTTTGATTGTACCCATACATTTATATCACATTGTATCCATACATTTTCCATTGTGCCTCGCCATTCTATGGTTTCTTCTTCCAGTTTCTGGTATCCTCTTGCACAGAAACACATACAAGAAGGGACGGGATATTTTGCGAACGAAAGAACTGACAAAAACCGCCGTCATGGCGGCATTGGTATTTGTGGCTATTTATGTGCTGAAAATACCGGGGCCAAACGGTTACAGCCATCTGGGGGACTGTATGATTCTCATCAGTGTATTGCTTTTGGGAGGTAAAAAAGGTGCATGGGCTGGGGGCATCGGCGCCGCACTGGCTGACCTGCTGGGGGGATATATGCAGTGGGTACTGCCCACTTTCCTCATCAAAGCCGTCATGGCACTCATTATGGGCTATGTCATTGACAAATGGCATCATTCCTTGAATTGGCTGGCTGGGGCAGTGCTGGGGGGCATTTTCCAGATCATCGGCTACACAGCCGTGAAGATTTTCTATTACGGCTTCGCCACCGCCATGGTTATGACACCAGGGCTTCTGGTACAGACAGCTTTTGGTCTTGTATTAACTTCCATATTCGTGGGTGTTCTGGGCACCACAGGCATTTTAAAGAAAGTAAAGGAGATGTAGAGATATGAAAAAATTAGACGCACATGCCCATGTGGGCACCTTCGGCGGCTGGGCAAATGTTGCCATCACCGCAGAAGAACTGGTACAACAGATGGACGACTGTGAAATCGAAAAAACCGTTCTTTGCAGTACGGGAAGTGATGACAACTTCCGCACAAGAGAAGCCATGGAAGCATATCCCAATCGTTTCTGGGCTTTGGTATACGCCAATCCTTTGGAGGGAGAAAAGTCTGTTCAGGAAATTTATGATCTGGTGCAGAACAAAGGTTTTTCCGGCATCAAACTGAATCCCCTTGGCCATGCTTATGTAGCAGACGCGGAATGTCTTGACCCCATCATGGAAGCCGCCAGAGAACTGCATATCCCCGTTTTTATTCACAGCGGTCACGCACCTTATGCCCTGCCTTGGAGCATTGCTCTGCTGGCGGAACGGTTTCCTGATGTAAATATTGTGATGATTCACATGGGCCATGGTCATGGTGTCTATATTGATGCCGCTTTGAAAATGGCAAGACGCTATTCCAACCTCTATCTGGAAATGTCCGGCATGCCTATGAATTCCAAAATCAAAGAAGCCTACAAAACCGTAGGCAATGACCGGATTTTCTTCGGCACTGACGCCCCTTTCCATCACCCCACTATCGAAATGCAGAAAGTCCTCACCAGCGGACTGACGGAAAAAGAAATGGAAGATGTGTTCTACAATAACCTGCAAAAATTCATGGCGCAGTACGAAAAATGATACGATAAAAAAGAGGAAGATTTCAAAAAAGAAATCTTCCTCTTTTTCAATACCCTTCGGGCTTTTCCATGCCTACATAACGAAATCTGGGCACTTCTTTTCCTTCCACTGTGACATTTTCCAGAAACATGTCCAGTGGGCGCACCCATAAGCCGCCTTCCCCGTACTGTGGTTCATAAACCACCATTTCTTCCAGTGTTTCCGAATGTTTCGCCACGCCAATGGCAC
>CATZIM010000038.1 GCA_958420075.1 uncultured Clostridia bacterium
ATAGAGCAACGGCCTTCTAAGCCGTGGGTCGGGGGTTCGAATCCCTCCTGGTTCACTGAAAAGAGCAAAAGCGTAGCTTTTGCTCTTTTTTGATTCTTGACAGACAGAAACAGAATCGGTACAATAATATCGTTATGCGGATATGGCGGAATTGGCAGACGCACTGGATTTAGGTTCCAGCGGGCAACCGTGCAGGTTCAAGTCCTGTTATCCGCAGAAAAAAAGGCGAGTCCAAAGAGGACTCGCTGTTTTTATATCCGGTGGAAAAATATCTGGTTATTTAAGAAATATGGGTTATACATGTTATAATGAAAATGGAGGTGAGATTATGAAGATTTCTGATTCTATTAGAAAAGCAATCGATGATTGGCAACAGCATGAACTTGAATCTGCAATGCTTCATGCATGTAATGCTGTAGATGGTACAGCAGCAAAAGTCTATCCTAAGCTTGGAAGTAATGCGCGTTTTACAAAGTTGTTGCGTGATAATTATGATATTCTTGGACCAATGGGAGCTCCGAGGATTAATCTTGCGGATACAAGATTTCCTGTAGTACTTAAAAAACCGAAAGCATCTGGAGGAAAGCCAGATATTGCTGATATTATTTATGGAATTCATCGTTGTTCCCATGGCCACGGAGAAGAACTCCCAAATGGATTTGAGTTGATAGAAGATGCTTCTGGACCACCTCGAATTACACATATGCATGTTGAAAAAGGAAAAGTCCATTTAAGTGATAGAATTATTTTTGGAATGATAGCTGTTGTTGTTCTATCACCAGTGAATTATGATTTGGCAACATCTAAACTAGATGGATATTTTCTTACATTCGGAGATTTACCAAAACTGATGATAAATGATTGGTGGGGAGAGGCAGAAAAATTCATTTCGGAGATAATTCCTCAAGATCCTTTACCATTGGTGACAATAGATTTTAAAAATATGCTATGAAGTTTTTATATTATTTTGGGGATTAAGACAGCAGAATTTTATTTCGCCTTTTTATATTGTTGCGCTAGATACTTTGAAGCAAATCAAGCGGACAGACATGAAAAATGTCTGTCTGCTTTTTCTTTTGTATTGACAAATATAAGGGATATAGGTACAATCGTGTCATACAAGGGGTTTTTCCGCCACCGGGTGGAAAAACAAGAATACCCGTATCCATTCCGGTAGGTCTCAGCAGGAATGGGTAGGGGTATTTTTTACGTTTAGGAGGAAAATGACCATGTTGGGAAAACAATATCTGAAATATGTATCCAGCAATATACTGGGGATGATGGGGCTTTCCTTTTACATCTTAGCAGATACCTACTTTGTGGCAGCAAGGCTGGGGGCAGATGGTTTGGCGGCACTGAATATTGCTATTCCGGGGTATTCTCTGGTCAATGCCACAGGGCTTATGGTGGCCATGGGCGGCGCTGTGCGGTATACCATTGCCCAATCACAGGGACAGAAAAAACAGGCCCACGAAATATTCACCAAAACCATGCTCACAGGCTGGTTTTTCGCCGCCATTTATCTCTTGATGGGGATTTTTCTGGCAACACCCCTTGCGGCCCTTTTAGGGGCAGAAGGAGAAATCTTGCCCATGACAGCGGATTATCTGCGGATGATGCTCCTGTTTGGGGTGTTCTTCATTTCCAATGATATGATGCTTGCCTTTGTGCGAAACGACGGTGCCCCAAGGCTTGCCATGATCGGCATGATCTGCGGCAGTCTCACCAATGTGGTGCTGGACTATGTGTTCATTTTTCCCTTGGATATGGGGTTGTTCGGTGCGGCGCTGGCAACGGGTTTTTCTCCGGCGGTGAGCATGTGCGTTATGTCCATCCATGTGTGGAAAAAGAAAAACGGCTTTGCTTTCTGCAGGGTGAAAGAAGTGGCAAAAAGCGGACTGCTGTTCTGTAAATTGGGGATTTCCGCTTTTGTCAATGAATTTGCCACAGGCGTGGTGCTGACGGTGTTCAATCTGCTGATTTTGTCCATCAGCGGCAATACAGGCGTAGCGGCTTACGGCATCATTGCCAATATCGCTCTGGTGGGAACGGCGGTGTATACAGGGCTTTCCCAAGGGACACAGCCTCTGGTCAGCCAGTATTACGGCAAACGGGATCACCACAGTACCAGAAAACTCTATGGTTTTGCCATATCTACAGCCCTTCTGCTGGGGGCGGTGATGATCGCCATTGCATGGGCATTTACGGAGCCTTTGGTTACTGTGTTCAATGGCGAAGGCAACGAGGCTTTGCAGACCATGGCGGAAGAAGGTCTGCGGCTGTATTTCATCGGTTTCCTGTTTGCGGGCATCAACATTGTTTCAGCGGTGTATCTGGGTGCTGTGGAACAGCCAATGCCATCTTTTATCATTGCAATGGCAAGAGGCGTGGCGGCCATTCTGTTTTTCGCGTTCCTCCTTTCCTCTTTGCTTGGGATGCTGGGCATCTGGCTGGCATTTCCGGCTGCAGAGGCGGCTACCTGCCTGTTGACAGCGGTTTTCATGTGGCGCAGCCGAAAGGTAAAAACAAAAGAAGCAGTATAACCATCAAGTGTCATCTCCAAAAAGCAACTTCCCCTTAAGAAAACATTGATTTTCGCTTTCTTGATTTCTTAAGGGAAATTGCGACGGCTGTCTTCAGAAGAAAACATATCAAATAAAATCTCAATATAAAAGCTGGAATCCTTATGATGACAAAGGATTCCAGCTTTCTTTGTTTTCTTATGAAGATGCCCCTAAGGGGACGGCACTTTTTTTATGCCCAAAAACAGGCATAGGGCAGGCTGCTTTTTCCATATACTGAAAAGCAGAATGTTTTGGGGAGGCGGCTTCCATGAAAGCAGTCATACTGGCAGGGGGCTTTGGCACGCGGATTGCGGAGGAATCCCATCTGCGCCCCAAGCCCATGATTGAAATCGGCGGAAAGCCCATTTTGTGGCATATCATGAAGATTTTCAGCGCTTACGGCGTGACAGATTTTGTTATTTGCTGCGGCTATAAGGGGTACTGCATCAAGGAGTATTTTTCCCATTATGCCCTCCATCACAGCGATGTGACCTTCGATTTCCGCAAGGGAACGGAAATGATCATCCATCACCGCCAGACGGAACCGTGGCAGGTGACATTGGTGGATACGGGTCTGAACACCATGACCGGCGGGCGGGTGAAACGGGCTGTCCCCTATTTGGGAGAGGAACGGTTTTTTGTTACTTATGGCGATGGTGTGGCAGATGTGGACATCAACAAACTATTGGCATTTCACGAAAAAATGGGGAAGAAAGCCACTATGACCGTGGTGCAGCCGGCAGGGCGGTTTGGTACAGCGGAAATTGAAGCTGGCTGTGTCCGTGCTTTTCGGGAAAAGGCAGACAGTGACAGCGGCTGGATCAACGGCGGTTTTCTGGTGTTGGAGCCTTCTGTCCTGCCCTATTTGAAAGGGGATGAAACCATTCTGGAACAGGAACCTTTGTCCACACTGGCGGCGGAAGGAGAACTGGCGGCATACCAGCATCGTGGCTTCTGGCAGTGTATGGATACCCTGCGGGATAAGGAAAAACTGGAACAGCTTTGGAAAGAAGGTGCGCCGTGGCGGATTTGGGAAAAATGAAACGCTTTTATAAAGACAAACGGGTGCTGGTGACGGGGCACACGGGCTTCAAAGGGGCATGGCTGTGCCGATTGCTGCTGGATATGGGGGCAAAGGTCTATGGCTACGCTTTGGCACCGGAGAGGGAAAGTCTGTACGGTCTGCTGGAATGGGAAAAAGGGTTGGTGTCTTGTTACGGCGATATTCGCCAGCCCAAAAAACTGGCGGCTTTTGTGAAAAAAGCGGAACCGGAAGTGGTTTTCCATCTGGCGGCACAGCCTTTGGTTTCTGCGGGATATGCCCAGCCTGTGCGGACATACGAAACGAACCTCATGGGCACCGTATATCTGCTGGAAGCATTGCGGAAAGCGGAAAGCCTGCGGTCTGTGGTAGTGGTGACGACAGATAAGGTCTATGCGGAAACGAAAGAAGCCACAGGAGAGGAAAACCTATTGGATGGCTTTGACCCTTATGCCAACAGCAAATCCTGTGCGGAATTGGCGGCGGCATGTTATGGGCGGTGTTTTTTGCAGGGAAAGGCGGCATTGTCCCGTCTGCGGGCAGGGAATGTCATTGGCGGCGGTGATTTTGCGGCACATCGCATCCTGCCGGACTGTATCCGGGCGGCAGTGGCACGCAAACCTGTGATTCTGCGGCATCCCGAAGGGGTGCGTCCTTATCAGCATGTATTGGAGCCTTTGACAGCATATCTCTGGACGGCTTGGAAACAGTGGGAAGCGCCGGAATTGGCAGACTGCTACAACGTGGCACCCAAAGGGGAGGATATTTCCAATGGGGAACTGGCTGGGCTTTTCTGCAAATATTGGGGAGACGGCATGACATGGCAGGCGGAACGAACTGATTTTCCCAGAGAACAGGCGGTTTTGCGGCTCAATGGGGAGAAAATACAGGAAAAACTGGGCTGGACGCCTCGCTGGAATGTGGAGCAGGCCGTTTCGGCAACGGTGGCATGGACGAAGGTCTGGCAGAGGGGCGGTAACTTGACAGAAGAAATGCGCAGAGAAGCGGCAGCTTATGAGAAGGGGGAATGGATATGACGGAAGCGGAAGCAAGACGGGAGATTTTGGAGAAGGTGCGGGAATATTACCACTGTTTCCATGACGGAAAACGCTGGGATGGAAAGCATGTGTCCTACGGCGGCAGGGTTTATGACGAAAGAGAAATGGAAAACCTCACAGAAGCCATGCTGGATTTTGGTTTGACGGCAGGGCGGTTTGCCATGGCATTTGAGCGGAATTTTGCCGCATACATAGGGGTGAGACATTGTGCCTTAGTCAATTCCGGTTCCTCTGCCAATCTGCTGGCGTTCCATACTCTGACTTCTCCACTGCTGGGAGAAAGACGCATTTGCCGGGGGGATGAAGTCATCACCGTGGCGGCTGGATTTCCCACCACTGTGGCACCTATTTTGCAGTATGGGGCGGTGCCTGTCTTTGTGGATGTGACCTTGCCCCAGTACAACATAGATGTTTCTATGCTGGAGGAAGCCCTTTCGCCTAAAACGAAGGCGGTGATGATTGCCCATACATTAGGGAATCCTTTTGATGTGAAAGCGGTAGTGGATTTCTGTCAAAAACATGATTTATGGCTGGTGGAGGACAACTGCGATGCTGTGGGAGCGGCGTATTGTCTGGATGGAAATTGGCGGAAAACAGGAACGTTCGGGCATTTATCCACTGTTAGTTTTTACCCGCCCCATCACATGACCATGGGCGAGGGCGGCGCTGTCTGCACCAATGATGATTTGCTGGGGAAAATCATGGTTTCTCTCCGGGATTGGGGACGGGATTGCACTTGCGCCCCGGGGCAGGATAACCGCTGTAAGCACCGTTTTGACAGACAGTATGGCAAACTGCCCTTTGGCTACGACCATAAATACGTCTATTCCCATTTGGGATTCAATCTGAAAGCTACGGAAATGCAGGGGGCAATTGGGTTGGCGCAGTTGGAAAAGCTGCCGGATTTTGTGAAAAAACGGCGGTATCATTTTGATTACCTCCTGACACTGCTGGAAAAGAACGGCGATAAAGTAATTTTGCCGGAAGTGACGGAAAACGCTATGGCAAGTCCCTTTGGATTCCTGCTGACCTGCCGGGAAGGAATTTCCAGAGAAAAAATCGTTTCCGCATTAGAGGAAAAGGGCATCCAGACCCGTCCTCTTTTTGCGGGGAACCTCCTGCGGCATCCTTGCTTTGATACCTTGGAGGAAGACGTGGATTATCGTGTTATCGGAAAATTGCCAGTGACAGACCGGATTTTGCAGGATACTTTCTGGGTGGGGGTCTATCCGGGACTGACGGCGGAACAGCTGGCTTATGAGGGGGAGGTGCTCTATGACGCCATACGGAAAGCCTGAAAGGGCAGTGGTGACAGGGGGATGCGGATTTCTGGGGCAGGCACTGGTGCGGACACTGCTGGAAAAAGAGATTTCTGTGACAGTCATAGACTTGCCGGAAAAAGAGAAAACGCTGCCCAAACGAAAGGGACTGGACTTTCAGCCTAATGTGTGGCAGGGGGATACGGAGCGGAAATATGACGTTTTTTATCATCTGGCATGGGCTGGCAGTGCGGGAGAGGGGCGGAAAGACGGATTTTTGCAGGCGGAAAACATCCGGCAGACATTAGGAGCCTTGGCTTTGGCGAAAAAACTGGGGTGTCATGCCTTCATTTTTGCGGGGAGCATTATGGAGACGGAAGTGGAAGCAGCCCAAAAGGCTGGTTTGTCGCCAAAAGGTACGGACTGTTATGCCCTTGCCAAAACCGCCGCCGGAAACCTCAGCCGTGCATTGGCAAAGGAATGGGGCATCCGCCATGTGACGGGGCGCATCACCAATACTTTTGGTGTAGGAGAAAAATCTAATCGGCTCATTTGTCGGCTCATGGATGCATGGGAGAAGGGAGAAGTGCCGCCTTTGACAGCGGGGGAGCAGATGTATGATTTTCTCTATGTGACCGATGCGGCAAGGGCTTTTACCGCCATAGGAGAAAAGGGTGTGGACGGAAAAACCTATATCATCGGCAGTGGAAAGCCTCGCCCCCTGCAGAATTGGCTGAAAGAAGCTATGGCAGTGACAGGAGGGAAAGGAGACTTTGGAAAAATACCCTTTTCCGGCGTTTCTCTGACAGAATTGGACTTTGATACCAGTGAACTGGAACAGGATACGGGATTTTGCTGTCGAGTGCCTTTTGCCGAGGGCATCGGCAGACTTTGGCACTGGCGAAAGGAGGGGCGGCTGTGAGCGGACTGGAATTTACGCCTTTGGGGCTGGAGGGGCTGCAGAAAGTAACGCCTTTTTATGCCACAGATCTGCGGGGATATTTTTTGAAAATATATGAAAAAAACGCCTTTCGAGGGGCGGGCATAGACGGGGAAATATGGGAGAGCTTTGTGACTTTTTCTCGGCGCCATGTGCTGCGGGGGCTGCACATCCAAAGACCGAAGCCACAGGCGAAACTGGTGACGGTGCTTTATGGGGAGATTTTTGATGTGGGAGTAGATTTACGCCAAGGCTCGCCTACCTATGGGCAGTGGGAGGGGCTTGTGCTGAGCCATGAGAACAGACAGGGGCTGTACCTGCCGGAAGGATTTGCCCATGGATTTCTGGTACGGTCGGACTTTGCTCTGGTGAGCTATCTGTGCAGTGGGGCTTATGCACCGGAAGGGGATGGGGGCGTTCGCTGGGATGATGGGGAAATTGGCATAGAGTGGGGATTGTCTGGGGGAATGCGTCCCATTGTGTCCCAGAGGGATGGAAATCTGCCCACATTGGCGGACTATGAAAGGCAGGGGAGCACATGGAAGGAATGACATTTCGCTGGCAAACAGACTGGTTTCGGATGTGTATGCCCCTTTTTTCCTGCTTGCTGGAAGAAGCGGAAAGGGTAGCGGCAGGGAAAGATGGGGATTTTGGAAAAATGGGGGATTGGCTGGGGCAGATTGAAAATGTCTGTGACCCAGTGGAAGAATTGAAAAACTGCCATTACGCCGGACAGATGAAAAATGTCCGCTCTGCCCTTCTGGATTTGACGCAGACAGACCAGAAGGCGGAACTGGCATCCTATACCATACTGCCTTTTCTGTGGGAACTGCGGGAGGAAATCTATTTCTGGGGCTGTGTGGCAGAGGATGGAGAAAAACGGAAAGCATACTGGCAGGAAGAATTTGTTTCCCATCACAAACGGGTGAACCCAAGAAGGGCAGAGCCAAAGAAAGTCACTATCTTCATTCCTGCCTGTAATCATCTGGATTATACAAAGCAGTGCGTGGAAAGCGTCCTGCGTCATACGGATTTGAGGGAGTGTGAACTGCTTTTGTTAGACCATGGCTCAAAAGACGGAACGGCGGCGTATTTTCACACTATCCCCAATGCAAAAGTCATTCGGTTTCGGGAAAATGTGGGCATGCTTATGTTTTCTGTTGCCTTTCGGGCATGCTGTGGGCGGTATCTGGCTTTTGTCAGCAATGACACCATTGTAACGGAGGGCTGGCTTTCCCATTTGCTGGATTGCTTGGAAACAGAAAAAGACGCTCTCAGCGCAACGCCGGTGACGCCTTTTACATCGAACTGTCAGGGGATTGCCCCTTGTCCCTTGGAGGGATTGGAGGATTTCGCAAAGGAATTTTATGAAAAAGGAAAATGGCGTCATCGGGCAAGAATCATGCCTGTCATTGGGGTTTATGACGTGGCAAAGCTGGATGCCATGGGCTTTGGTGACCGCTGGTTTCAGACCATGGAATTCTGGGATGATGATGTTTCCCTGCGGGCAAGGCGAAAGGGCTTCCGACAGTTTCTCTGCAGAGATGTGTACTGCCATCATTTTGGCAGTGTCACCGGCGGCGTAGCATGGGGGCGTACATTGGCGGCTGGTCGGGAACTGTTTTTGCGGAAACATGGCGTAGATGCCTGGGGACAGGGCTTTTGCCGCAGTGAGGATATGATGGCATTGCTGCCAGAAATGGATTTGCTGGAAAAATCAATTTCTTTCCTTGGCGTGGACTGCGGTTTTGGGGACAGTATTTTTGAGGTGCAGAACTACTTGAAAGAACGGGAAAAACAGGTACAGACCTACGCTTTGTCAGAAGCGGAAGGATACAGAGGGGATGTGTTTCCCTTTGTGCAGGGATGGCATACGGCAGTGGAAGGCACAGCGGCGGCTTTGACAAATGCTTTTGCGGAACGGCGGTTTTCTCTGATTTTGACGGAAAAAGGCGGGCTGTCTGGGGAGATTCTGGCGGAGCGTTTATTGCCGGGCGGATATGTACTTGCCATGGACAGTGATTTTTCTCCAGCGCTTTCTCTGCAAAAGAAAAGGAATCGCTGGAGTCTGTGGCAGAAACCTATATAAAAAACAGGGGGAGAAACATTCCCCCTGTTTGGGTATTGATTTATTTGCAGGAAAAATTGCTTTCGATGGCGTGGGCAATGACCTGCATTTTGAACCGCCGTTTTTTGCACAGGCGGCAGCTGCGGCAGGCGGTGTCGCTGTCTTCCGGCAGAACAAAACGGATGGATTTCACATGGATGTCTCGGCAGCCGTTGGCGTGATGGGCGGGAATGGTGAATGTCTGGAAGCCGCGAGGGCGGCTTTCGCCTTCGTCGTCAATTTCCGTCAGGATCAATGCCAATGCAGTGGAGCGGTTAGGGCAGATCTGACGCAGGGTCAGGCTGCATTCCAAAATACGTCCCGCGTTCTCCCAGATAGAATTTCCCAGATCATACTCCAGAAAATCCTGACAGTCGTCCATGGTGAATGTGACCACGGGCGGGCAGGGTGTGACGTCGATTTCCTCGGTGCAGTCTGTAAATACCTTGCGGACAGGGAAAATGACCACATTGTTTTCCGCATCGGAATACAAAATTTCTTTCATGGGGGCTTTTTCGCCGGAAGTGGTGGCAATGTGCTTCAGACGGAAGCGCAGAGAAGCCCCTTCAATGGCAGTTGCACCAAGTTTTGCAATGCTCCAGCGGAAGGAGTGGGCATCCAGCTGTTGGGCGGTACCCTTATCCGGCGGCAGCAGTTCTGTCAGGATAAAATCGTCAGCCACAAATCCCTGCATGAGGATTTCTGTTGCGCCGGGATTGGAGATGTTGGCTGCCAGCTCGGAAAAAATTTCTTCCAGTTCCGCTGGGGTAGGCGCAATGGAAAGGAAGGATGTGGCGGGAGAAGATACCCAAAGGGATGCGGCAGGTACATCTGTGCCAAAAAGACCTTTGAGCACAACGCAGTAAATGACAACGCCGTTTTCTTTCGCCAATGTGGTGATGGGCACAGCAGAACCGCCGGCAGTGCTTTGGCCGTCTGTGAACATGACGATGATTTTCTGGTGGGTAGTATCCGGGTCAAAGAGGCTGTATGCTTTGGTAAAAGCGTCCTCGTGGTTGGTGCCGCCGTCAATGGTCAGGTTATTGACACCCGTTTTCAGGTCTGCTGTGTTTGTCAAAAATCCTGTCCGCTGGGTGGCGGTCCGGGCAAAGCTGACGATGGCAATCTGGCTGCCGCCGCCGATATTGCCGTCCTGATTTTCGTCTGTGGATTCGTCAATGATATCGATGAATGTTTTGACACTGGCTTTCATAGCGGCAAAAGGTTCACCCTCCATGCTGCCGGAGCAGTCCAGCACCATGACGATGTCAGCTGGATTGGAAACGATGTCGGGGCCTGCGGAGAGGGAAAGAATCCCTTCTACTTCGCCGCCGCAGGAAATGGTGTCGGGAAAAAGTGTATAAGAAGAAGCAGTAATACCCATAATGAAAGAAACCTCCTGTAAAGTTTTGTACTTGCTTTATGATATGCGGCAGGAGGTTGTTTTGACACGAAGGGGGCGAAAATATGGAAACGAAAGGGAAAAAGAAATGCTGGTTTTATATTCTGGTGCCGCTGGTGGCAGGAGCTGTGGCAGGCATGATTTCCGGCAGCGGCATGGCGGCTTATGAGCAAATGGCGAAACCGCCGTTATCACCGCCGGGATGGGTATTTCCGGTGGTTTGGACGATTTTGTATATCCTCATGGGCATTGCTGCCTGTCTGGTGGCAAAAAGTTATGACCCGGACAGTCAGGAAGCACTCCGGGCTTTTTGGGTGCAGCTCATCGTCAATGTGATCTGGCCCATTCTGTTTTTTG
>CATZIM010000039.1 GCA_958420075.1 uncultured Clostridia bacterium
ATGGGGTGGTGGAACTTTCAGCAAAAAATGGCTTGCGGGGAAAACGGGTCTATTTGGACTTTCCCAGCGTAGGTGCAACAGAAAATATTATGATGGCAGCAACGCTTGCAAAAGGGACTACTACCATAGAGAATGCGGCGGCAGAGCCGGAAATATGTGATCTGGCGGATTTTCTGCGAAAAATGGGGGCGGAAATTACTGGGGACGGCACAGACACTATCGTCATTCAGGGGCAGAAACGGCTTCATGGAGCTACACACAACGTCATTTCCGACCGCATAGAGGCAGGAACCTTTATGACGGCAGCTGCCATTACTGGCGGTGATATTTTGTTGGAGCAGGTGCGGCAGGAGCATTTGACACCTGTCATTGCCAAATTGACAGAATGCAATGCCAAAACAGAAGTGACACCGACAGGACTGCGGGTGTACCGGAGGGGCAGACTTCGTCCCATACAGCTGAAAACCATGCCTTATCCTGGTTTTCCAACAGATATGCAGGCGTTGTTCATGAGTTTGGCAGCTGTCACAAAGGGCACTAGCGTTATCACAGAAACAGTATTTGAAAATCGGTTCATGCATGCGGCAGAATTGCAGCGCATGGGGGCAGATATTAAGATAGACAGCCGTTCTGCCATCATTGAAGGCGTGGACAGCCTGACGGGAACCAGTGTCCGTGCTACAGACCTGCGGGCAGGAGCAGCTCTGATTCTGTCAGCGCTGGCAGCCAGAGGGGAAACTGAAATCAGCGACATTTACCACATTGAACGGGGTTATGACCGCATCGAGGAAAAGCTGCGGGCTTTGGGGGCAGATATCCAGCGGTCGAAAGATTCATAAGTTCATAAAATGTTTACAATTTATTCACATACAGTGGAAGAAAGGGTGCTATACTGTTAGGGAAAGATACAGTTAGTACCCTAACATTTTTTGGAGGTGACAGGATGCAGCCGAAAATTTCCTTTTGTCTGGAATGGAAAATGGTGTCCAATCTCATGCGGCACAGTGCCAATGCCTGCACGACCTGCGTAGAGGCAGCAAATCTGACGGGGATGCAGTTATTCATACTGGAGTATCTCTATCAGCATCAGGAACAGGAAGTGTTCCAGAGGGATCTGGAGGCGGAATTTCATGTGCGCCGTTCTACGGTGACAGGCATTCTCAAAGGCATGGAGAAAAAAGGACTGATCCAGCGATTGTCTGTGGAAGAAGAGGCCAGACTGAAACGGATTATTTTGACGCCTCAGGCAAAAAGCCTGCATCGGGAGGTAGAAATGGCTGTGGTGCGGATGGAAAAAATCGCTCTGCGGGGACTATCGAAAGCAGAAATTGAAGTTTTTTTGGAAATATTGGAAAAGATGAAAGCAAATCTACAGGAAGATATGCTTACATACGAAGAGCAGAAAGGCGAGTGAGTGTATATGGAAAACCAGAAGAAGCCGTTGATTTATTACTGGCTCATTGCCCTGGCGGTAATGTTTGTAATCAACTGGCTGGTACTGCCCATGTTTGCCAATAACACGGTGCAGGAAGTAAGTTACAATGTATTCTTGGACGAATTGGAAGCAAAGAACATCGATCAGGTACAGGTCAACGAGGATGTGATCTATTATTCCCTGAAAGAAGATACCAACGAGGAAACTCAAACACAGATTTTCCCCGGACAGCCACAGCATGAAATGCTTTACTGTACCGTGCGGATGCAGGATAATATGCTGGTAGACCGTTTGTATGCGGCAGGGGCGAACTTCTCCGCTATTGAACCGAAAGAAGTTTCGCCATGGATGAGTACTCTCATTATGTTCCTGCTGTTCTTCCTGTTCTGGCGGCTGGTCTTTGGCAGAATGATGAAAAAAGGCGGGTTTGGTGCCAACGCTATGGCTTTTGGCAAGTCCAACGCTAAGGTCTATGTAAAAGCCCAGACCGGCAAGACATTCAAAGACGTGGCGGGACAGGACGAAGCAAAAGAAGCTTTGAAAGAAATCGTAGACTTTTTGCATAACCCTGCTAAATATACCAGCGTTGGTGCGAAAATGCCAAAAGGCGCACTGCTGGTAGGCCCTCCGGGTACTGGTAAAACATTGCTGGCGCAGGCAGTAGCCGGGGAAGCAAACGTACCTTTCTTCTCCATTTCCGGTTCTGAATTTGTGGAAATGTTCGTAGGTATGGGTGCAGCGAAAGTCCGTGACCTGTTTAAACAGGCAGGGGAAAAAGCACCTTGTATCGTATTCATCGACGAAATTGATACCATTGGTAAAAAACGTGACGGCAACGGCATGGGCGGCAACGACGAAAGAGAACAGACCCTGAACCAGTTGCTGACAGAAATGGACGGTTTCGACGCCACAAAAGGTGTTGTCATTCTGGCAGCCACCAACCGTCCCGAAACACTGGATAAAGCCCTCCTGCGTCCCGGCCGTTTCGACAGAAGAATCCCTGTGGAACTGCCTGACCTCCAGGGCCGAGAAGCTATTTTGAAAGTTCATGCGGCTAAGATCAAAATGGAAGACAACATCGACTTTGGTGCAGTAGCAAGAGCTACCAGCGGTGCTTCCGGTGCAGAACTTGCCAATATCATCAACGAAGGTGCTCTCCGTGCCGTTCGTATGGGTCGGGATAAAGTAAGTCAAACAGACCTGGAAGAAAGCGTAGAAGTGATTCTGGCAGGTTATCAGCGGAAAGGCGCTGTTATTTCCAAAGAAGAAAAAGCCATCATTGCATACCACGAAGTGGGTCATGCTCTGGTAGCGGCACTCCAGAAAAATTCCGCACCTGTTCATAAAATTACCATTATCCCCAGAACTTCCGGTGTCTTGGGTTATACCCTGCAGATTGACGAAGGCGAAAAATTCCTGATGAATAAGGAAGAAGCCTTCAATAAAATTGCAACACTTACCGGCGGACGAGTGGCGGAAGAAATTCAGTTCAACTCCATTACCACCGGGGCATCCAATGACATTGAGCAGGCAACCCGTATGGCAAGAGCCATGATTACACGTTATGGTATGAGCGATGAGTTCGGCATGGTAGCGCTGGAAACCATCAACAACCAGTATCTGGGCGGCGATACTTCTTTGGCTTGCTCCAATGAAACAGCAACCCGTATTGACGCGGCAGTCATTGCCATGGTAAAAGAAGCCCATGACAAGGCATATCAGATCATCAGCAGCCATAAAGATAAGCTGGATGAAATCTCCGCTTATCTGTTGGAAAAAGAAACCATCACTGGTGAAGAATTCATGGAAATTCTGGAAAGAAAACCGGAAGAAACAACAGAAGAAAATCTGGAAGCGTAAAACATCAGAGAGAGGATACAAATCCTCTCTCTTTTTTTGTTTGGAGGAGAAAAGGGGCACAATTTTGGGCGGCGTACATAATATAAAATGAACACAGAAAAGGATAGGAAAAGAGGGGAATGCGTATGTATCGAAATCCCGACGGAAACGGGTATAATCGCCGCAGCGGCGGCTGGTACGGCGGATTCGGCTGTGAACCTGTGCCCAGAAATACGGGAAACAGCGGCGGCTGTTACACAGGCGGACAGAATGGATATACCGGTCATTCCTGCGGCGGGCAGAACCAGAACCGCTGCCGTCCTGACTGCAATCCATGGCACCCTGACTGCAATCCATGGCACCCTGACTGTAATTCCTGCAATCCTGGCTGCTGGCCGGAATGCTGGCCCGGATGTTATGTGGTAGTCATCACTGGCGTAACTGGGCCTACTGGCCCCACAGGTGCACCGGGCGTAACAGGCGCCACAGGTATCACAGGTGCGGCAGGCATTACAGGTGCCACAGGGCCTACGGGTGCTACCGGTGCAACAGGCCCGACAGGTGCAACAGGCGCCACAGGCACAGGCGGCGGCATTACAGGCCCGACAGGTGCGACAGGTGCAACGGGCGCAACAGGAGCCACAGGCGCAACGGGTGCCACAGGCATTGGCATTACAGGCCCTACTGGTCCCACAGGTATTGCAGGGCTGAGCATCACTGGTCCTACAGGTGAAACTGGGCCTACTGGGCCGACAGGTCAAATTGGCGCAACGGGACCTACGGGTGAAACTGGCCCTACAGGAGCGACAGGCCAAATCGGTGCAACAGGCCCTACCGGCGAAAGTGGCCCTACAGGAGCAACCGGCGAAACTGGTCCTACAGGCCCTACAGGCGAAAGCGGCGCTACCGGAGCAACAGGCGCAACCGGCCCTACAGGCGAAAGCGGTGCCACAGGCGCAACAGGTGAAAGCGGTGCAACGGGCGCAACAGGTGAAACAGGACCCACCGGTCCGACAGGTGCAACGGGCGCAACAGGCGAAACCGGCCCTACAGGAGCAACAGGTGAAACAGGTGCTACCGGTCCTACCGGGTCAGCCGGACCCTAATCCCTGATTTTTGGAAAATCAGATGATTTTCTGAAACACGTAAAAAAACCGGGAATCCATTGATATGGGTTTCCGGTTTTTCTTGTTTTTTTGGATATATTCTTGTTAGAAAGATTCCAGATAAGCGGTACCTGCCGCGACGATTTTTACATGTACGGTCAATGTCAGGGAATGCAGGCATCCATCTTTCCAGTCAACGTCGATCTGCATGACGCCGCCGGGCTGTTTCAGCCCCAAAGAAAGGGAATCTTGCTTTTTGGTTGCCAGAGCCGCACCAAGGGCTGTTGTGCCGCTGCCGCAGCCTCTTTCCCATACGAGAGAAGCGTTTTTGACGCATACCAGCGGTTCCAGCGTCATTTCTGTTTCGTCAAAGAGCAGGATGCCAAAGGCTTCTTCAGCAATTTGATTTTCCCATGCTTTTACAGCCTGTTCCGCCTTTTCCCGTGCCTTTTCGCCCCAAAGAGCCTTGGGAACGATGATGTGTGTGATGCCCGGCAGATAAACCGTTTCCAGTTCATAGGAAACGCCGTCCAGTACATAGGTTTCTGTGGCAATCTTTGTAGGCATGGGCATGGAAAGCTGTCCCAAATAGCCGTCAGCTTCTTTTTTCATATGACAGTCGATGAGACTGTCTGCGCCGGATACTTCCAAGAGGAAGTTTTTTTCCGCGCCTGTTTTGGGATGCTCCTTGGAGAACAGGTATGCCCCCAGAGAAAGGGTGGCATTGCCGCAGAATTCTCCTGCCATCATTTGCAGACGGGCGCAGGCTTCTTTGTTTTCCGGTTCCTCGATGTATCCTGCCTGTTCCGCGTAAACGCTGCCATAGGCGATGAGTGCCTTTGCCACTGCCAGATGCTGGCTTCTGGGCACAGGACTTTCGATGAGCAGTGTCATATTTTCATTTGGGCTTGTTTTCACAAATTGGAGTTCCATAGTGCCTCCTTATGCCTGGAAGCGGCTCAGGAATGCTTTGGTACGTTCCTGTTTGGGGTTGTTGATGAGTTCTTTGGGTTCCCCTTCTTCTACGATGACGCCGCCATCCATGAAGATGATGTGGTCGGATACGTCACGGGCAAAACTCATTTCATGGGTAACGATGACCATGGTCATGTGTTCCGCTGCCAGTTCTTTGATAACGTGCAGGATTTCCCCTGTCAGTTCCGGGTCCAGAGCGGAAGTAGGTTCGTCAAAGAACAGGATTTTCGGTTTCATTGCCAATGCGCGGGCAATGGATACACGCTGCTGCTGACCGCCGGAAAGCTGGTAAGGGTAAGCATCTTCTTTGTCTGCCAGACCCATTTTTTTCAGCAGTTCTCTTGCTTCGGCGTAAACCTCGTCTTTGGGGCGTTTGCCGATGAGGATAGGGGGTTCTGTGATATTTTTCAGTACGGAGTAATGAGGAAACAGGTTGAAGTTCTGGAATACCAGACCAAAGTGCTGTCTTGCTTTTTGCAGTTCGGCTTTGGTGCCGTAAACGGATTTGCCTGTTTCATCAGCTTTTGCTGTGTATTCTCCCAGATAGATCAGGTCGCCGCCGTCCATGGTTTCCAGCAGTGTTGCGCAGCGCAGCAGTGTGGATTTGCCGGAGCCGGAAGGCCCGATGATGCTCACAACCTGTCCTTCTTCTACAGAAAGGGAGATATCCTTGAGGACTTCGTTGTCCCCGAATTTTTTATTGCAGTGATTGATTTCCAGTAATTTCATGGCTGCCTCCTTAACGATAATAATTCATTTTCTTTTCGATCTTATCCATCACAAAGGCAACGATGCCGTTGAAGATGAAGTAGAACACACCAGCGATGATCAGAGGCATGATGGTGGTCTGTGCCGCAGAGATCTGCTTTGCAATGGTGAACATTTCCGGATAGGAAATAACGAAGGCAAAGGATGTATCTTTGACCAGTGTAATGGTTTCGTTTGTTACAGGGGGCATGATCCGTTTGCACATCTGAGGGAAGACAATGCGCAGGAAAGTCTGGACTTTGTTGTAGCCCAGTACAGTAGCTGCTTCATACTGTCCCACAGGAATGGATTCGATGCCGGCGCGGTAGATTTCCGCAAAGTAAGCGGCATAGTTGATGGAGAAAGCAATGATAACCGCAGTGAAACGATATTCATTGGTAATGGGAATACCGAACAGGTAGTAAGGGCCGTAGTAAACGGCAAACAGCTGCAGCATCAGAGGTGTACCACGCAGAATAGCGATGAATACTTTGATGATCCACTGGATGGGTTTGAAGAAGAACAGACCGCCTGCAAGCCGTGTGCCCATAGGCAGGTTTTCCGCCTTGCCTTCTGCGGACTGTGCCAGTTTCAGCTTTTCAACCAGTGTTTGGGGCGCAAGGAATTTCAGCGGCGCCCATTTTGACATGCGTCCAAAGGTTACCAACAGCCCCAGAGGCATGGAAAATAACAGTGTCAGAAAAAAGATTTTGCAGGAATCCAGAAGTCCCACAGCCAGTTGTTGTGTGATGTTCATGAGGGTTTGTGCATCCATAAAATTGTTTCGTCCTTTCTTTGTTTTGGCGCTTTGCGCTCACATAAGAAAACGGGAAGCCCATTTCTTTATGTCAGCCTCCCTGTGCGGACAAAGGCTTTCAAAGGAAAGACAGTATCCATAAACAGGGAAGAAGCGTGCGGAACATTGTCCGCACGCCCTTGTATTGTATCATATTTGATTATTCTTTGCCAAGGCAAACCATCTGATCCAGGTTGTAATCTGCGTAATTTGCAGCGATGGCATCAAATGTGCCGTCTTCTACCATTTCATCCAGTGTAGCCTGTACCTGATCTCTCAGTTCTTCATTGCCCAGTTTGAAGGCGATGGCATACTGTTCTGTGGACAGAGGTTCTTCCAGTTTGCGGAATTTATCGCTGTGGTTGGTCAGCTGATACTGTGCAACACCGATGTCAACGGCGATGGCATCAACAGCACCTGTTTCCAGGCTCATGAATGCGCTGTTGTAATCGGGTGTCTGTTCCAGAGAAGCGAAAGTAGCTGCCAGAGCCAGATTTTCATCGTTGTCTTCTGTGTTGGTCAGAGCTGTCAGTGCAGAGGAACCAGCCTGTGTGATGACGATTTTGCCAGCCAGATCTTCTTTTGTCTGGATGTCAGAATCCTGACGAACAACAAATACGATGCTGTTGTCTACATAAGGTTCGGAGAAAGTATATTCGCTTTCTCTGCCTGTCATGGTGAATCCGTTCCACAGACAGTCAACAGTGCCGCTGTTCAGTTCCATATCTTTGGAGCTCCAGTCCAGAGGCTGTTTGATCAGTTCCCAGCCGTTGCGGTCGCAAACTTCCTGAGCCAGATCCAGGTCGAAGCCAACATATTCGCCAGCGTCGTTTTTGTAGCCGTAAGGGGGATATTCTGCGTCAAAACCTACTGTGAATGTGGTGCGTTCCGCAGTATCTGCGCCGTCAGTTGCAGCAGTTTCATCTGTACCGCCGCCGCAGCCAGCCAGTACACCAACGGACATTGCCATAGTCAAAAACAAAGCAAGATATTTTTTCATACTCCAATCTCTCCTTTTTTCTATTGATTTTTTCCCTAAAATGTTTCATCGCTGAATTCTTTATCATTTTATCACGTTATCAGACTAAAGTAAATTGGTAATACTCTTTCATTTTTCGGGAAAAAATCGAGCTATCATTGGTAAAGCTGAATAAAAAGACATTTGTTTTCCACAGAAACGACGCAAAACCAATGGCAGAAAAAAAGGTGCCAATCGGCTGCACCACCGAAAAATAAATTTTGCAGGTTTCAGTAAAAAGAGGCAGTTTTTCAAAGAAAAATTCCTCCGGCAAAAAGAAAATAGCTGGAACCCTTTGTATCGTCAGGATTCCAGCTATGTATGTTTTTTAGGAAGCAGTATCAAAAAGCGTTGTTTTTGATGTCACTTATTGGATAAGGTATATCAGTCTTCCTGTGCATCAATGCTGATGACTTCTCCGCTGCTGTTCAGCTTCAGTTCGATGACGAAATCATCGCCGTCGTCGTCGAAACGATCCCGCAGTTCGTCGTAATCGTCTACATCGCCGCTGATGTCGTCTTCTTCGTCAAAGTCGTCGGCAAGATAATATTTTTTACCATCTACTTTGATCCATGTAGAGGAGATGCCTTCCAGATCGCCTTCCACTTCACGTTTGGAGGAAGAATATTCTGCTTCGATTTCTGTTACTTTGCTCTTGGAGCTGTTGAATTTCAGTTTCACATCAAAGTTTTCGTAGTCATTGAAGTCTTTGATGAGTTTGGAAAGGGTATAGTCATCATCTTCCAGTGTGACTTCCACATCATCGTCCAGATCGTATGTGAATTTATCGCCATCTACCAAAATGGTGATTTCGTCCTCATCAATGGCACGCAGTTCCCCTTCATCGGCTTCGGTGTTTACAGCAACGATTTTGGAAACCTGTTTGTTCTTGAAGGAAAGTTCTGCTTCGATGTCATAATCTTTATATTTATCCTTCAAGTCGTCAAAGTCAGCGGATTTGCCGTTGAGAGTAACGTCGATATCATCTGTGTCGTCCAGCAGATCATAGGTGAATGTATCACCATCATCATTTTTGATTTCAATTTCACTGCTGCTGATCTTTTTGATGATACCTTTGGATTCACCCATGGATTCCTCGATGGCAACGATGTCGGTGACATCATCATCACGGTTCAGTGTCAGGGAAACACGGTAAGAAGTATCTTCGTAGTTTTCCTTCAAAAAGTCAATGTCTTTGCTCTTGCCTTCTACTGTGACATCTACATCTGTGTCCAGATTATAGGTATAGCTGTCGCCCTGGGCTTCAATGGTTATTTTACGGGAAGTAACATTGGTGAGAATGCCGTTTTCCTCATCTTCCGCATAGTTGACAGTGATCTTGGTAACAACGTTTTTGCTGTCGGTGGTCAGTGTTACGTAGTAGTCTGTATCATCGTAGTTGTCTTCCAGATCGCTGAAGGAGCAGTCTGTCAGTTCATCTTTCACATCTACATCGCTGTCCACGTCATATTTATAAGATTTACCGTCTGCTTTGATGGTCAGTTCGTCTTCATCCAATTTGGTGAGCAGACCTGTTTTAGGGTTGTCATTCTGGGTAACGGCATACAGTTTTGTTACTTCGTTATCAGCGTTGAGATAGATGGTAACGCTGAAGTCGTCGCCGTTGTCCAAAGCGCTGTAAATGCGGGAAGGTGTGGTGGATTTGTCATCCAGATATACCTTCACATCGTCGGTCATGGTATATGTTTTTTCTTTGGAGCCATCTTTGACGGTGATCTTGTTGGAGCTCATGTCTACCAGTTCAAAGGTCTGTTTGGTGCCAATACCGTTAACGGATTTTGTAACAGTGATGGATTTGATGCTGTCGTCTGCGTAAGTCAATGTAACGCTGTCACCGCTGCCGATTTCAGAGAAATCAATTTCTTCCCCGTCGTAATAAGCTTTTGCAGTGCCTTTTTCACCAAAGAGGTTCAGACCAGTGCCAGAGGTGGTCTTTACGCTGCAGAACAGATCACCGTTTTCCAGTACGGAAGCGGTCACGATGGTACCTGTCACAGAGCCGCTGGAGGGTGTTTCCGGTGTTGTGGTAGAACCGCCGGTACTGCCGCTGGAGCTGCTGCCTGTCAGCAGTTTGTATGTTTTTACAGAAAGGACTGCCATTTCGGAACGGTTGATGTTTACGTCAGGATTAAAATTGCCGTAATCATCGCCAACCATGATGTTTTTGTCATAGAGCAGATCTAGATAAGGCACGGCGGATTTGGAGATGGAAGCAGCGTCCTTGTAAGTCAGTTTTGCATCCATGTCTACAGTGTAAACTTTCCCCAGAGCTTTGCCGAAGATCACGCCAACATCTTCTCTGTTTGCGGGCTGCTGTGTGGAGCCGTTCATGAATTTGGTCAGGTCGCTTGTGACCAGAATGCCTTTGTCCAAAGCGTATGCCACAGCGTTATATGCCCAGGAAGGGATCTTGTACGCATCCATGATGGGTTTCCATTTTGTGATGGTTTCGTTTGTGACATCCTGTTTGTAATATGTTTTCATGATGGAGTACATGAGCTGTGTCGCTTCGCAGTAAGTCACGTTGTTGCGGGGCTTGCAGTATTTTTTCCCGTTTTCTGTGTAGCCGCTCATAAGCCCCAAGGAAGCCGCTTCGTCAATGAATGTAGCGGCGCCGGGCCAGGGTACATTATTAATATCCGCAAAGGTGGAACCGAAAGCAACAGCATTTGTACTGCCCAGTACAAGGGCGGCAGTGGTTGCCAATGTAAGGAAACGTTTCATATCTAAAACCTCCCATTCCTTCTCAAAATATGAAATATCCTAAATATCTTATTTTCTCT